>NZ_JBALLY010000008.1:0-40137 GCF_036963045.1 Bacillus sp. JJ864
CTTCCCGATAGTTTTAAAACAATGGGGCCTTAGCTCAGCTGGGAGAGCGCCTGCCTTGCACGCAGGAGGTCAGCGGTTCGATCCCGCTAGGCTCCACTTATAATTCTTTATGGCGGTGTAGCTCAGCTGGCTAGAGCGTACGGTTCATACCCGTGAGGTCGGGGGTTCGATCCCCTCCGCCGCTACCATAAAGGACCTTTAGCTCAGCTGGTTAGAGCAGACGGCTCATAACCGTCCGGTCGTAGGTTCGAGTCCTACAAGGTCCACCACTCAAGTTTTATATATATGGAGGTATACCCAAGTCTGGCTGAAGGGATCGGTCTTGAAAACCGACAGGCGGCGAGAGTCGCGCGGGGGTTCGAATCCCTCTACCTCCTCCATTTTTTAAAAAGAATATTATATCGTCGCGGGGTGGAGCAGTCTGGTAGCTCGTCGGGCTCATAACCCGAAGGTCGCAGGTTCAAATCCTGTCCCCGCAACCAATGGTCCCGTGGTGTAGTGGTTAACATGCCTGCCTGTCACGCAGGAGATCGCCGGTTCGACCCCGGTCGGGACCGCCATTTATATTAAGGCTCGGTAGCTCAGTCGGTAGAGCAGAGGACTGAAAATCCTCGTGTCGGCGGTTCGATTCCGTCCCGAGCCACCATTTTGAAATATGCAAGCCGGCTTAGCTCAATTGGTAGAGCAACTGACTTGTAATCAGTAGGTTGGGGGTTCAAGTCCTCTAGCCGGCACCATTTTAGTAAGAGCCATTAGCTCAGTTGGTAGAGCATCTGACTTTTAATCAGAGGGTCGAAGGTTCGAGTCCTTCATGGCTCACCATTTTTATGCGGGTGTAGTTTAGTGGTAAAACAAGAGCCTTCCAAGCTCTGGTCGAGAGTTCGATTCTCTTCACCCGCTTTTTCTAGGGCCTATAGCTCAGCTGGTTAGAGCGCACGCCTGATAAGCGTGAGGTCGATGGTTCGAGTCCATTTAGGCCCACCATATTCCGCAGTAGCTCAGTGGTAGAGCTATCGGCTGTTAACCGATCGGTCGTAGGTTCGAGTCCTACCTGCGGAGCCATATAATATAGAGAAGTACCCAAGTGGCTCAAGGGGCTCCCCTGCTAAGGGAGTAGATCGCTTACGCGGTGCGAGGGTTCGAATCCCTTCTTCTCTGCCAGAAATTGGCCCGTTGGTCAAGTGGTTAAGACACCGCCCTTTCACGGCGGTAACACGGGTTCGAATCCCGTACGGGTCATACGAAAAGAGATAGCATATATTGCTATCTCTTTTTTATTTATCCCGCTATTCGTGGGCAGTGTGAGCCGCTTCCGCTTTTCTAAAGAAGTTAGGTGGGAGATAAACTGCTGGCATGCGCCCGATTGGTGAGGGTGCATGCCAGCAGTGGGGGATGAAGAAAAACCCCACTGATTAAAGTTTCACTTTATCTTGTCGTGTTGAATAATCTTTTCCGCAAATAATAATATTAAAGTATAATTGCATCAATGCGCTCGCAATTAACGAGGACAATGCGACCATTTTTATTTATAAATGTAGCAAGACCTGTGTTAAAGTGAAAGCCCGTGAAAACTGAAACGGTTAATGGCACACCATTAACTATAATTTCGGTTACTTTTTTTCCTAAATTAAAAGTGTTTAAAAGGCGCCAAATCCCTTCAAAATGTTTTTCTTTATTTTTTATTTGTAAAGATTGTATATCTGTATCCTTTACTAAATTTGGATTGAATATTTTAGGGTTAGCAGTATGGTTTATAAGAATTGGCATGTTTCTTTCCCTCTTCCGCTTTTGTTTATTTTGAATCAAAATAGTATGTTGAAATGATAAAAAAGAGCTTTTTTCAAAGCTCTCTTTTACAAACTAGCTTGCCTCAATTCGAAGTGCTTGAATATCACGGCAATCTATAAGAAGTACGCCGCCTGCTTCAGGTCCTTCTGTATCAACAAAAGTTGCACAAAAGTTTTGAGGATTAAAATTAACAAAAGTAACATCATCTATAAAGTTTCCATTTAGAAAAATATCTACTTCTGTGCCAGGCTGTAAAGTTTCAAGTTGCTCACAGACGCATTTTGTATGCTTGTTTATATCGATCAACTCCTTTCAAAGTATATTTTTGATTCAATATATAATATATTTGTGAATTAAAAAAAGGTGTGGACAAATTATACACATTTCTAAGTGCTTAGGCTTATGATTTTGAGAGGAAAAGTATGTGAATTATGGTGTGTATAGATGTGATTGGGATGGATTCCATATTTGATACAATAACTTTATCCTATCTGTGAAAAAGTTCACAAATAGGTCATAAAATGTGAATACATTCACAAAGAAACGTGCTACAATATGTGTGTAAGGAAGTTAAACAATATAAAATCAGTATTTTAATTATTTACTTAAATGACAATGCTAATAATGAAATTAAAAAATAGAGAGGGGATTTTACCATGAAAAAAGGTATTAATCGCGTAGTACTAGTAGGAACAGGAGCTGTAGGTTGCAGCTATGCATATTCTATGATTAACCAAGGTGTGGCTGAAGAGTTCGTTCTTGTTGATGTAAACGAAGCAAAAGCAGAAGGTGAAGCAATGGACTTAAGCCATGCTGTACCATTTGCTCCAGCTCCAACAAAAGTTTGGAAAGGTAGCTATGCAGATTGTAAAGATGCAGATCTTGTTGTTATCACTGCTGGATTACCACAAAAGCCAGGTGAAACTCGCTTAGATTTAGTTGAGAAGAATACAAAAATCTTTAAACAAATCGTTCGCGGTATTATGGATAGCGGATTTGATGGTATCTTCTTAATCGCAACTAACCCAGTGGACATTTTAACTTATGTAACTTGGAAAGAATCTGGATTACCAAAAGAGCGCGTAATCGGTTCTGGTACAACTTTAGACTCTGCTCGCTTCCGTTATATGTTAGGTGAGTACTTAGATGTAGACCCACGTAACGTGCATGCGTATATCATTGGTGAACATGGTGACACAGAGCTTCCTGTATGGAGTCATGCTACTATCGGTGTACAAAAGCTAGAAACAATCTTAGCGAATAATGAAAAGTACAACCAAAGTGATTTAGATGGAATCTTTGAAAATGTACGTGATGCTGCTTATCACATTATTCAACGTAAAGGTGCAACTTACTACGGTATCGGTATGTCACTATTACGTGTAACTAAAGCAATCTTAAACAACGAGAACAGCGTATTGACAGTATCTGCATATCTTGAAGGACAATATGGACAAAAAGATGTTTACGTAGGTGTTCCAGCAGTTATCAACCGCCAAGGTGTTCGAGAAGTTGTAGAGCTTGAATTAAATGCAGAAGAAGAATTGAAATTTGATCATTCTGTAAAAGTGCTAAAAGAAACTATGGCACCAGTACTATAACCCAAATTGTATAAATCCCTTTCCGGCCCTCCCCTGTATATCCCTTTGCCGGAAGGGGTTTTTTTATGTTTTACTTTAATGGAAAGTAATAACAAAATAGCGGTAAACTCCTTTTCTTTTCCACTAAAAAAATTATTCTAAAATAAAACGCTTACAATGAATATTCGTCAAAATTCGATATTTTTCGGTTAAATTTCATGAAATTACCACGAATTTCTATAAAAAAACGTATGTTTTTTTAAAAATTCGCAAGGATATTTCAATTTACCGAAGAATAGTAATAACATATTTAAAATTCTGTCATCTTGCGAGGTGAACATAGTGATTGAGACAAAGTGTAATGTGAAAGACATGTTATTGTTCCATGAAGAAAAGTTTTATGATAGCTACGAGATTCTTGGTGCTCATTTGACGGTGGAAAATGGAATGGAAGGCACACGTTTTTCCGTATGGGCACCTCATGCACAAGCTGTGAGTATTGTAGGAGATTTTAATGAGTGGAATAGCGAGATGCATGAAATGATACGAGTGACAGAGAAAGGGATTTGGTCTTTATTTATACCGAATATTCCTCAGCAGAAATTATATAAGTATGCAATTCAAACGCGAGAAGGGCATACGATTTTAAAAGCTGATCCGTATGCAATGTATGCTGAAGTTCGGCCAAATACGGCATCCGTTGTTTACGATATAAAAGGATATAAATGGAAAGATCAGAAGTGGTTTCAAAAAAAGAAACGAAAGCCAATCTATAATGAACCATTAGCCATTTATGAGATTCACTTTGGTTCTTGGAAAAAGAAAGAAGATGGGTCTTTTTATTCTTATAGAGAAATGGCAGAGGAGCTTATTCCGTATGTAGCAGAGCATCAATTTACTCATGTTGAAATTATGCCGCTCGTTGAACACCCGTATGATCGTTCTTGGGGGTATCAAGGAACGGGATATTATGCACCGACAAGTAGATACGGAACACCACAAGATTTTATGTATTTTGTCGATGAATGTCACAAATATGGGATCGGTGTCATTTTAGATTGGGTACCAGGACATTTTTGTAAAGACGCTCATGGACTTTATTTGTTTGACGGAGAACCGACGTATGAATATAAAGATCTTGATGTACAAGAAAACCGTGTATGGGGGACAGTGAATTTTGATTTAGGAAAACAAGAAGTGCGAAATTTTCTTATTTCAAATGCGCTGTTTTGGATGAAGCATTATCATATTGACGGTTTTCGAGTGGATGCGGTTGCGAATATGTTGTATTGGGAGCGTAGTGGAGGACAGGAAAGCAACGAACATGCAGTATCATTCCTGCAGCAGTTAAATGAAGCTGTATTTGCAGAAGATCCAACTTTCTTAATGACTGCGGAAGATTCAACGGCATGGCCGCTCGTAACAGCACCGACTTATGAAGGTGGACTTGGCTTTAATTATAAATGGAATATGGGCTGGATGAATGACATTTTAAAATATATGGAATGTGCGCCAGAGTATCGGAAATATATACATGACAAAATAACCTTTTCGCTGCTGTACGCGTATTCTGAGAATTTTATTTTACCTTTATCGCATGATGAGGTTGTACACGGGAAGAAGTCGCTGTTAAATAAAATGCCGGGTGATTATTGGTCGAAGTTTGCTCAGCTTCGTTTATTGTACGGCTATTTATTTACACATCCAGGGAAGAAACTACTCTTTATGGGCGGTGAGTTTGGCCAATTTGATGAATGGAAAGACCTTGAGGACTTAGATTGGAGTTTACATGATTTTGAGATGCATAATTGTATGCATGATTATTTCAAGGAGCTCATAGCATTGTATAAGCGCTCTAAGCCGCTTTGGCAGCTTGACCATACACCGAAAGGCTTTCAGTGGATTGATGCGGATAACCGTGAGCAAAGTGTTTTTTCGTTTATTCGCCAAGGCGAAAGAGAAGAGGATGTTCTCGTGATCGTGTGCAACTTTACAAGCGCAGTGTATGAAAACTATAAAGTTGGCGTACCGGAATTTCGCTATTATAACGAAATTTTAAATAGCGATAGTTCTGCATATGGCGGTTCAGGGCAAATTAATAAGAAGCGATTAAAGGCGATTATGGGACCTTACCATAATCAGCTTGCACATGTCGAAATGACAATACCACCATTTGGAATTTCAATTTTACGACCAGTGAAAACACGAAAGGGGAGTAGTAAACAAGATGGTTCAAAAGCAGAAGTGCGTAGCAATGTTATTAGCAGGGGGAAAAGGTAGTCGTCTAAGTGCATTAACAAAAAATTTAGCTAAGCCAGCTGTTCCATTTGGGGGGAAATATCGCATTATTGATTTTACATTAAGTAACTGTGCGAACTCTGGTATCGAAACAGTCGGGATTTTAACACAATACCAGCCGTTAGAGTTGCATAGTTATATCGGTATTGGAGATGCATGGGATTTAGACCGTGTAAATGGAGGGGTTACTGTACTTCCTCCTTATGCGGAGTCTTCAGGTGTGAAATGGTATACAGGAACGGCAAGTGCCATTTATCAAAATTTAAACTATTTAAAGCAGTATGATCCAGAACATGTTCTCATTTTATCTGGAGATCATATTTATAAGATGGACTATGCCAAAATGCTTGATTATCACATGGAACGAGAAGCAGATGTCTCTATTTCCGTTATTGAAGTACCTTGGGATGAAGCGAGCCGCTTTGGCATTATGAATACGAATGAAGCGATGGAGGTTGTTGAATTTGAAGAAAAACCGCAATTTCCAAAAAGCAATCTAGCTTCAATGGGAATTTACATTTTTAATTGGGCTATTTTAAAAGAGTATTTAGAAATGGATGCAAGAAATCCAGAATCTAGTAATGACTTCGGGAAAGATGTGATCCCACTTTTACTAGATGAAGGTAAAAAGCTTGTTGCGTACCCATTTAGCGGGTATTGGAAAGACGTTGGAACAGTGAAGAGCTTATGGGAGGCAAATATGGATCTACTTCAGGAAGATTCATCGCTTAATCTATATGACCTTGATTGGAGAATTTGTTCTGTAAATCCGAATCAGCCGCCGCAATATATTGCACCATCAGCAGAAGTGAAAGAATCGTTAATAAATGAAGGCTGTGTTGTTGAAGGGAATGTGCAGCATTCTGTATTGTTTCAGGGGGTAATTGTAGAGGAAGGAAGTAGGATTGTCGATTCAGTTATTATGCCAGATGCCAAGGTTGGCAAGAATGTTGTGATTGAGCGTGCTATCGTTGGGCCGGGAATGGTTATTGAAGATGGAACAATTATTCGTCCGGAAAAAAATATAGAGGACGTTGTGTTAATTGCAGAGGAAATGTAAAGTGAGACGAATGATTTGCAAGGGAAGGTATATATATTGAAAACACGAAATGAAAATCCCCTTTCTTTTTAAGGGGGACGAGAGCATCTGGCCATGCGTAGAAGCGGTCAGTGCCTTATCCTGCCACATGCAATGGTTTAAAACAAAGGGAGTAAGCGAGAGCAAGTCTTTTTTTGTTCTGTATAGCAGCAATCTTTATATCGAAAAGTCAAAATGAATTTATATAAGTGGTTAGTGGAAACAATTTAATTTTTTATGGATGACTATTTTACTTTCTGGTAGAGCGTGACGAAAAGGGGATGAGATGAGTGAGAGAATCAATGTTAGGAATTATTAATGCGACAGAGAATTTTCCATCATTGCAGCAAGTAACAAATCATCGATCGTTGGCGGTATTGCCGTTTGGCGGACGTTACCGTTTAATAGATTTTATGCTTTCCAATATGGTAAATTCTCATATTCATAGTGTAGCTATTTTCACAAGTCATAAAAATCGTTCGCTCATGGATCATCTCGGTTCTGGGAAACAGTGGGATTTAGATAGGAAACGCGACGGCTTATTTTTATTTCCTCCAAATTGCCAATGTGCTCAAGATGAATTTGGATCATTTGCTCATTTTAGCAGACATATTGACTACTTTTTGCGTAGTAAGCAAGAATATGTTGTCATTACAAACAGTCATGTTGTAACAGCACTTGATTTTCAAGCTGTATTAGAGAGTCATTTATATACAAACGCACATATTACGGAGGTATGTCACCGTGGTAAGTCGCTTCAGACGTATGTATTAAAGAAGGAGTTATTATTACATTTGTTTGAGACGTATCAAGATATGGGCTATTATAGCTTACTTGATATTGTCAAAGAAAAACGAGACACTTCGTTGCGTATGGAAAGTTATGAGCATACTGGTTATGTAGCGGTTATAGATTCAATTGAAAGTTACTATAAGCATAGTTTAGAAATATTACAACCGGACATTTGGAAGCAAGTCTTTCAGAAAGAGGCGCCAATTTTTACGAAAGTAAAGGATGAGCCGCCAACAAGGTACGGAAAAGAGGCAAGTGTACATAATGCGATGATTGCTAACGGCAGCATTATCGAAGGGGAAGTAGAAAATAGCGTTGTCTTTCGTTCTGTAAAGATTGGAAAAGGCTCTATCGTTCGTAATAGTATTATTATGCAAAAGGGCCAAATTGGAGAGAATTGTATACTAGATGGTGTAATCCTTGATAAGGATGTAAAGATTGAAGATGGAACAATATTAACAGGTTCAAGTTATCCATTTGTTGTAGAGAAAGGAAAGATTCAAAGCAGTAATGTAACAATGCAGTAAGATCAGAATTGAGAGGAGGAATCTGCATGCTAAGTATAGGTAAATGTTTTACCTATGTTTAGCTATTGCGGAGAGACGATTACAGTGAATATTTTATTTACAGTATCAGAGTGTGTACCATTTATTAAATCTGGTGGATTAGCAGATGTAGCCGGAGCACTTCCGAAGGCGTTACAAAAACTTGGGATGAACGTGCGCGTTATGCTTCCATATTATAGTTTAATTCCAGAGCATATAAGAAAAAAATGTGTGCTTCATAAAGTGATTACGGTTCAGCTTGGCTGGCGTAATCAATATTGCGGTATTTTGAAATTGGAACAGGAAGGAATTACGTATTACTTTATCGACAATGAGTATTACTTTAAACGTGATTCCATATATGGTCATTATGATGATGGTGAACGTTTTTCATTTTTCTCAAAGGCTGTATTAGAGTGCATTCCACATTTAGATTTTGAAGTGGATGTTCTGCATTGCCACGATTGGCATACAGCGATGGCAAACTTTTTATTGCGAGAAAAATATCGTGAGCAGCCATTATATGAAAAGATAAAGACTGTTTTTACGATTCATAATTTGCAGTTTCAAGGTGTGTTCCCGCGCATTGTTATGCATGACTTATTAGAGCTTGGTGATGAGTATTTTCATAGTGAACAACTTGAGTTTTATGGAAATATTAACTTTATGAAAGGCGGAATTATTGCCTCTGATATCATTACAGCGGTAAGTCCGACATATAAAGAAGAAATTCAATATCCGTTTTTCGGAGAGAAGTTAGATGGTTTATTGCGTAAATATAACGATAAACTTGTTGGGATTGTAAATGGAATTGATGATGTTTTGTACAACCCACAGAATGATAAAACGATAGCGGCAATGTATGATGCAAATTCACTCTATAAAAAAAGAGAGAATAAACGTGCATTGCAGCGTTATTTTGGATTACCAGAAAAAGAAGATGCACCAATTATTGCAATGGTTACACGCTTAACGAAGCAAAAAGGATTAGATTTAGTGCGTCATGTTTTTCATGAAATGATGCAAGAAGATGTGCAATTTATTGTACTTGGATCGGGCGATAAAGAATATGAACAGTTTTTTGAACAAATGGCATATGAATATCCAGATAAAGTGAAAGTATATATCGGATTTCATGAAGAACTGGCACATCAAGTATATGCTGGGTCTGATTTATTTTTAATGCCATCTTTATTTGAACCATGTGGTCTTGGACAGCTTATTTCTCTTATGTACGGAGCGATTCCAATTGTACGGGAAACAGGCGGGTTAAATGATACTGTTCAGTCGTACAATGAAGCTACAAATGAAGGAAATGGTTTTAGTTTTATGAACTTTAATGCGCACGATATGCTGCATACAGTGCAGCGCGCCCTGCACTATTATCACGACAAAAAGGTATGGCAATCTCTTATGAAACGTGCGATGACGGAGGATTATAGCTGGAAGCAGTCTGCCGAGAAATATAAGGAGCTATATGAAAGCTTGTCCGGTTTAAATGAAGAACCGCAATCTAATGAGGAAGAAAAGAAGAGTAATCAGAAGCAACCGATTTTTTCTGTTAACAAGTAGTAGGGTAGAGCTAACCAGCAGTGGAAAAACCATTGCTGGAAGTTTCACTTTGGAAGAGGTGAGAAAGTTGTTCTCAAATACAGAGGATTTTAAAGCTGCTTTTTTAGAAAAGCTAGAAACAATGTATGGAAAAAGTTTCAAAGATTCGACTGTGCAAGATCAATATAATACGCTCGGTCATATGGTACGTGAATATATTAGCCAACGCTGGATTGGGACGAATGAACGGTACCGGACAGATAATCAGAAGCAAATGTATTACTTATCTATTGAGTTTTTATTAGGGCGTTTGTTAGGAAGTAATATATTAAATTTAGGAATACGCGATGTATGTGAACGAGGATTAGAAGAGCTGGGGATTTATTTGCAAGATCTTGAGGAAATGGAAGCGGATGCTGGCCTTGGAAATGGCGGCCTTGGTCGTTTAGCTGCCTGTTTTCTTGATTCGCTTGCTTCGTTAAATTTACCAGGGCACGGGTGCGGGATTCGCTATAAGCACGGTTTGTTTGATCAAAAAATTGTGGATGGTTATCAAATTGAGCTTCCGGAACAATGGTTGCGGCACGGGAATGTTTGGGAAGTGCGAAGGCATGACCAAGCGGTGGAAGTTAGTTTTTGGGGACAAGTTGATACATTTCAGTCTGGTGGGCGTCTTGAGTTTCGGCATATCAATGCGGAAACGATTGTGGCTGTACCGTATGATGTACCTGTTGTTGGGTATGAAACAAGTACTGTCAATACACTGCGCCTTTGGAGCGCAGAGCCTGTTCCGTTTCCGCCGAACTGCAAGGATGTATTGAAATATAAACGGGAAACAGAAGTAGTTTCGGAGTTCTTATATCCAGATGATACGCATGATGAAGGGAAAATACTTCGTTTGAAACAGCAATATTTTCTTGTGTCGGCCAACTTACAAAATATTGTGCGATTGCACCGGGAACGAAATGGTACGCTTCGTAATTTACATGAGAAAATTGCTATTCATATTAACGATACGCATCCAGTTTTAGCAATTCCAGAATTAATGCGCATTTTGCTTGATGAGGAAAAGATGAGCTGGGAAGATGCATGGTACATTACAACACATACGATTTCTTATACAAATCACACAACCTTATCGGAAGCGTTAGAAAAATGGCCAATTCATATCTTTGAACCGTTGTTACCGCGTATTTATATGATTGTCCAAGAAATTAATGAGCGCTTTTGTCATGACTTATGGGAACGCTATTCGTATGATTGGAATCGCATCGAAAACATGGCGATTATCGCTCATGGGCTTGTGAAAATGGCGCATTTGGCGATTGTGGGGAGTCATAGTATAAACGGCGTTGCGAAAATTCATACGGAAATATTAAAGCAGCGAGAAATGCGATTGTTTTATGAGTTTTATCCAGAGAAGTTTAACAATAAGACAAATGGAATTACGCATCGGCGCTGGTTATTAAAAGCAAATCCGCAGTTATCGAAATTAATTTGTGACACGATTGGAACGGATTGGATGAAAGAACCGGATCAGCTGCAAGCTTTAGGGAATTATAAGTACGATGCAGCGTTCCAGGAGTCGCTTCATAATGTAAAACAAGTGCGAAAAGAATTGTTAATGAAACGGATTGAAAAACAAACCGGTATTGTTGTCGATCCATATTCCATTTTTGACGTACAAGTAAAACGTCTGCACGCTTATAAGCGGCAGTTGTTAAATGTACTGCATATTTTATATTTGTACAATCGTTTAAAAGAAGATGCTAGTTTTTCTTTTTATCCGCGTACATTTATTTTTGGGGCAAAGGCATCGCCTGGATACTATTACGCGAAAAAGATTATTAAACTTATAAATGAATTGGCACGGAAAGTAAATGATGATCCGTATGTCAATCAATATATGAAAGTTATATTTCTAGAAAACTATCGTGTTTCACTTGCTGAAGATATTTTTCCGGCCGCAGATGTGAGTGAACAAATTTCAACTGCAAGTAAAGAAGCATCGGGAACTGGAAATATGAAATTTATGATGAACGGTGCGGTGACACTAGGTACATTAGACGGTGCGAATGTTGAAATTAAAGAGGCTGTTGGGAATGATGGTATTTTTATTTTCGGTTTAACGGCCGAGGAAGTACTGCATTATTACCAAAATGGTGGTTATCGTGCTAGCGATTATTATCATCATGATATGCGTATTCAAAAAGTTGTCAATCAGCTGACAAATGGTTTTTTTGAAGATGCGGGCGATGAGTTTGAAGCTATTTTTGATTCTTTTCTTATTCAAAATGACGAATATTTTGTGCTCAGAGATTTTGCACCATATGTCGATATGCAAGAAAAAGTTGGAGAAATATATGAAAGTCGAAAAAAATGGTTGGAAATAAGTACAATGAACATTGCGAAATCTGGCCATTTTGCAAGTGATCGAACAATCTTGCAGTACAGCCATGATATTTGGAGAATTACAGAAGGGATGAGGGCGAGATAAAGTGAAACTTCCATTAGTGACGCTTTTCTCACTAATGATTAGCCCTCACCAATCGGGCTTTTACGGGCAGTTTTCTTCCCGTTTCTTCCCCAGCCTTTACTGCCCGTTAATGCGGGGTAAAGACCCTTCGACGTTGTTCGACATGCAAGAAACGACTTGGAACATTCCAAGTCGTTTTACTTTATCACAGAAATAGAATAGAACGTTGTATATAATATACCGTGTCCACCGTATTCTTCTGTAACGAAGTAAGAAAATGTTAAGAAACCTGTAACAAAAATGAGCATGATTAGAAAAAATGCACCAATCGTTTTTAGCATAGTAGGTCCCCTTCTCCAAAGTGTACTTCGAAAATATCATGACAATTTTTCCAATGTATTCCTTTAAAAATGAGAAGAAATTGCCATTTTATATGTTGTAATATGGTGGTTTTTGATAAAGGAATGCATATTTTTTGTAAATGTCATACTTCGATGGGTATGAGAATATTCCCATTCATTTTCTTCAAATTGTACTTTACGGGGAGGAAGAAGTGGAACAACATCAAATAAATTTACGAAACGAAAGCTATTGGCAACTTGCATTTTATAATAATTTCGAAAGGCGATATCACCGACTTTTGGAGAGCCGAAACTGTAGAGCGTGTAATGAGGGAATAAAGTGTTTACGCGGGCATCTAGTATATGCAAAGTAGCAAGGGCTCCTCCTAAACTATGTCCTGTAACGAAAAGAGCTTTCGAGGAAGGTAAGGAAACGAGGGTGTCCATAATTGTATCTCGGCATGATTCATAAATAGAAAGAAAACCACTATGAACGTTCCCGCTATTTGCGGTAAATGGGTACGGTTTTTGTTGGACGATAGAATCAGCAATCCAATCACGGTCTGATTGTGTCCCGCGAAAGGCTACAATAATTTGATCGTCTGATTCCAAAATGAATCCAAACCATGCTGTCATTTGAATAGCTGTTGCTTGAAAGCCCTGTACATAATTGAAACCTTTCGGAATAGTAAAAATGCCATTTTGGTTATATTGCTCATATGTTAATTCACAGCACGTAGCTAACAATACAGCGGTATCCTTATGAAAGGATACGGAAGTTGGCATAGAAAAATCCTCCTCATGATGAAATATAATTCAATATATGAGGAGGATGTATGTTTCATTCTTTTATAGATTATTCGTTTCCATCAAGCATGCGGCCGATCCCGCCAAGAACGCTTCCTTCACCAGAAGTTTTTGCTCCTGGTCCAACGATGCGCTGTGCTAAGCGACTTAATGTTAAGGATTGAACCCAAACTGTTCCAGGCCCTTGTAGTGTTGCGAAGAATAGACCTTCGCCGCCAAAGATAGCGCTTTTTACATTCCCAACAAATTGAATATCATAGTCGACATCTCTCGTCATAGCAACAAGGCAACCTGTATCAATTCGTAACTTTTCTCCTGGTTTTAAATCACGTTGATAAACTGTTCCGCCAGCATGCATGAACGCAAGGCCGTCACCTTCAAGCTTTTGCATAATAAATCCTTCACCGCCGAAGAAGCCGCTGCCAAGTTTTTTTGTAAATTCAATGCCGACAGAAACACCTTTTGCAGCGCATAGGAAAGAATCTTTTTGGCAGATTACTTTTCCTTGATATTCCGTTAAATCAACAGGAATAATTTTCCCGGGATACGGAGCTGCAAATGAGACGTGACGTTTTTCGTATCCTGTATTTGTAAATACAGTCATAAACATGCTCTCACCTGTTACAAGGCGTTTTCCGGCACCGACAAGCTTACCGAAAAATCCACCTGTTTGGGCAGAACCGTCACCAAATACGGTTTCCATTTCAATATTGTCTTCCATCATCATCATAGCACCAGCTTCAGCGACTACGCTCTCCTGTGGATCTAATTCAATTTCAACAAATTGCATATCATCGCCATATAACTTGTATTCAATTTCATGTGCTTTCATCATTTCACCTCAAATAATAAATTATGTAGTAATACATTTATATTGTACCGAAAGATTTTCAAATAGAAAATACAAGTTTTGTTAATTTTTAAACGAAGTATTTCCGTTTTGTTTGACGTTTTATTTCGAGCATGATATAGTAAAGAAACTATTGAGCTGCATAATGTGGTACGGAAATAAAGCGTGTTTGTTTCAAAGCATTAGCTTGTGAGGAAATCATGATGTTTATCTCGACCTTTGTATGTAGTTTCCAATAGATAGATTTCTTTTTATTTTAGGAGGTACATGCAATGCAAACAGGAAAAGTAAAATGGTTTAACGGCGAAAAAGGTTTCGGTTTCATCGAAGTTGAAGGTGGCGAAGATGTATTCGTACATTTCTCTGCAATTCAAGGCGATGGCTTCAAAACTTTAGAAGAAGGTCAAGAAGTTTCTTTCGAAATCGTTGAAGGTAACCGCGGAGCTCAAGCTGCTAACGTTACTAAAAAGTAATGAAGACAGCAAGAAACATTCCTGAATAAGGAATGTTTCTTTTTTTTATCCCGCACTAACGGGCAGTAAAAGGTAGGAAAGAAGCGGGAAGGGAAAACTGCTGGCATGCGCCCGATTGGGCGGGCTAACCATCGGAGAAAGGGCACTCCGATGCAAGTTTCACTTTATGGCCTTGAACTGGATTCGTCTGAAGAAAGTTCACCTTTAAAGGTTCTTGCTTCGTAGTCATCTAGCATTTGTTCATATTCTTCATGTTCTTCTGTAGCGTATACTTGTACGTTTTTTCCGTACATATCTGTTCCGATAAAGTTTTCAAAATCCTCCACATATCCGCGGGGCTCCTCGGCATCTACATACATTTCATCAAAATTTTTGGAGTCGCGGCGCTCTAAATCAGAAGGTGTTTCTGATGTTCCATATAAAGCAACGTCTTGCCATGCATCTTCAGCGTCATATCCAATGGCACTATCCATATCATATTTTCCAAAAGGCGGTTCAATAAGCTCTTCCTCAATTGGACGTGCGCCTAGGATTAGCTTATTATGTGTGTGTTCGATACAAGTGGTAGCGGTTGGCATGGCTTCTAAACGTTCAAGCGGAATGGATTTGCCTGATACTTCACAAATCCCATATGTCCCAGCTTCTATTTTTTGCAGGGCATGTTTTACATCTGTAAGTTGTTTATGCCAAAATTCTACTAATCCTAAGTCTTTTTCACGTTCATACAATTCTGTTCCCATATCCCCGGGATGATTATCATATGCAGAGAGTTCACCAACTGCATCGCGTTCAGAAGCTTGCCCTCTACTTTCATGATTTTGCAGCGTTTGTTCCAACTCTTGTTTTTGCTTTTGTAGTACAGATTGAAAATGATCCATTTGTTGTGGAGTTAGCATAAAATCCACCTTCCTACAATTCGGTTTCTTTAAGTAGTATGAGCCCAATTGCGGGAATTATTACGTTAATATAACGGCGCTTTTTAGAATATATCGGTGGTTCGACATAATATATAAATACAGGTTGAAAAACGGACATAAAAACCTCTTTTCTTTTTAATGGGCGAGAGAACCTGGCCATGCATAGAAGCGGTCAGGGCCTTTTCCTGCCCCGTGCGAAGTTAAAATAAAGAGAGAAAGCGAGGGCAAGGAACTTTTTGTTTTACATAACAGCAACTTATATGTTGAAAAAATAAAATGGGTTTATACATAACGGTGCTTCGGCGCAATATAAAGACGTTTCAACAACATATGTCATGAATACACGACAAGAAAAACGCAAGTGCCTTCACACTTGCGCTTTTCTTATAGGAAATATCCAAGTAATAACCCAATTCCCATTAAAAATCCAAAAATTGTATTCGTTTTTGCTGTGGCAATCATTGCAGGTGCCATCTCCATCGGAATACTCTTTCCGATAAAACCTTTCGTTGCTTTAAACGCCTTTGGAGCGCTTAGAAAGACTACAAGCATCCACGGTGAGGCGATACCGACAAGAATAAGGGCAATCGTCCATATATAAGAAATGATAAACATGGATGCTAATACGCCGATTGCATTGTTTCGTCCAACTAAAATAGCTAATGTTTTTCTGTCGTTTTCTTTGTCGCCATCTAAATCGCGAATATTATTCGCAAGTAGAATGGCTCCAATTAAAATCGCATTTGGAATGGAAAGTAATACAATTTCTGATGTTACGATTCCGGTTTGAATAAAGAATGAAATTCCAATAATAATAACACCCATAAATAACCCGGCTGTTAATTCACCAAAAGGTGTATAGGCAATTGGAAGTGGACCGCCAGTATATAAATAGGCAACAGCCATACAGATAAGACCAATCGCTGCGAGCCACCAACTGGAGTTCATGCAAATGTAAACTCCTAATAAAATTGCAATGCCAAAGAATCCGAACGCTAAGTTCAATACTGTTTTCGGCTGAATGCCATCGCGAACAATTGCACCGCCAATCCCAACAGATCCTTCATGATCGAGTCCTCTTTTGTAATCAAAGTATTCATTAAACATGTTTGTTGCTGCTTGTATGAGAAGGCAAGCAAGAAGCATGATAAGGAAAAGAGGTACATTTATTTTGTTAATCCCATCAACTTGCATCGCATAAGTTGTTCCAATAAAAACAGGCACAAAGGCTGCAGTTAATGTATGAGGACGTAATAAGCTCCACCAAATACGCCAGCCTGTTTGTTTACTTGGTTTTGGCTGCATGGAAGAGGAATTCATTTCAACTTTTGCTTCCATATGGAATCCTCCTATCTTTCTATCGTATAAAATAAGTCCTAAAATAGGCAAAGCCCACAATTAAGTGTAGGAAAAGCCTCATATAGTGTCAACGTTTATTTTCTAGGAATGTGCTCGGATTTTCTCAGAAATGCTAAACATTGACACACCTTTCATTTGAGGTGTATCTTAAAATCAAGCGTATTTATGACTATTTTTCGCCCATAGGGGGGAGATTCTGTGATTCAAACGAAACAACATGATGTAAAAGATGTGATTCTGACTGCAATTCAGCGCGCAACTGAAGGGCAAGTACTCGTTAGTTTTGTAAAGCAAGTGGAATGGATCAATCCACTCCTTTTTTATGCAGCAGGAACACAATTTGGATATAGAGATAGATGTTACTTTGCAGACCCAGCGCAGCATGTTGTTTTCGCTGGAGTAGGCTCTGCTTTTACTATAGCAAATTCTTCTGAAAAGCGCTTTCAAAACGCTCGTGAAGAGTGGGCAAAGGTGAAAGGAGAAGCGGTAATTCACCGGGGTGCTTATGAATTTGGAACAGGACCGCTTCTGTTTGGTGGTTTTTCTTTCGATCCGCAAAAAGAAAGAACAGATTTGTGGAAGGCATTTGACGATACAACGCTGCAATTACCAGCCTTTTTATTAACGGTAAAGAATGAAAAAGTTTGGTTAACGGTAAACCGTTTCGTATCTGGAGATGATTGTGCGGAAAAGATTTACGAGGAATTACAAAGTGCCGAGAAGCAATTGTTACAGCAAAGCAAGCATTCCTTTGCAGAAGAAAATGTAACCATTCTTTCAAAAGTAGAGGTAGAACCGGAGAAATGGTTGCAAGCAATTGAACAAGTGCAGGAAGAAATGAAGCGAGGAGCTGTTCAAAAAGTTGTGTTAGCTCGTGAAATGAAACTTGTTATGGATAAAGAGGTAGATTCGACTTCTGTTTTGGCAGCACTTCGCATTGGGCAACCGGATTGTTATGTATTTGCGTTTGATTATAAAGGAGCGTGCTTCTTAGGAGCAACGCCAGAGCGGCTTCTTCGTAAAGAGGGAGAAATATATACATCCATGTGTCTTGCCGGTTCGATTGGACGAGGTGCTTCAGAAGAGGAAACGAAAGAGAATGGATATGAACTTTTGCATGATAAGAAAAATTTAGCAGAGCATAGTTATGTAGTAAACATGATTCGCAGTGTGTTAACAAAACATTGTGAAACAGTTGCTATTCCATATGAACCAAGTTTATTGAAGACGAAAAATTTACTTCATTTATATACATCAGTAGAGGCAAAGGGAAATGGTGATTTGTTATCAATGATTGAAGAGCTTCACCCAACACCAGCTCTTGGAGGGACGCCGCGAGAAGAAGCACTAAAACTGATTCGTGAAGTAGAGCTATTAGACCGCGGTTTATACGGAGGGCCAATTGGCTGGATTGATGAGCAAGGAAACGGTGAGTTTGCGGTAGCACTTCGCTGTGGGTTATTGTCTGGCAAACATGTTTCATTATTTTCCGGTTGCGGTATTGTCATCGATTCGAAGCCGCATTTAGAGTATGAAGAAACAAGATTGAAATTTAAGCCGATGCTTTCTGCTTTGGAGGGACTATCTAGATGAGCAATCATATAGAAGCATTATCGTATTACTTAGGCGCGTTTGTTGATGAATTGGCGCGCCTGCATGTAGAGGATATCGTCATTAGCCCGGGTTCGCGGTCAACGCCGCTTGCCTTATTAATGGCGCAGCATAAACAAATTCGCACATATTTACACGTAGATGAAAGATCAGCGGCCTTTTTTGCGCTTGGCATTGCCAAAGCAAAAAAACGCCCTGTCGCCTTGTTATGTACGTCAGGAACAGCGGCAGCAAACTATTATCCCGCTGTATGCGAAGCATTTCATTCGCGGGTGCCACTTCTCGTGTTGACGGCGGATCGTCCGCATGAATTGCGAGATATTGGTGCGCCTCAAGCGATGAATCAATTTCATTTGTTCGGTTCGTTTGTAAAACAATTTATAGAAATGGCACTTCCAGAAGCAGCAGAACCAATGTATCGGTATGCACGGATGACAGCTGGGCGAGCAGTAGCTGCAGCATTGCAAACGCCAAAAGGACCTGTTCATCTAAACTTTCCGCTTCGTGAGCCGTTAATTCCCGACTTTTCTTTAGAAGAATTATGGGAAAAAGGCGGCGGAGAATATGCCGCAACCGTTCATCAAGGGACCATAGCAGTGACGGATGAATATGCAGCATCTTTACGAGAGCGCCTTTCGCATATGGAAAAGGGGCTTATTGTATGTGGAGATGATAGTCATCCGAATATTGCAGAAGCTGTCGCGGCGGTTTCAAAAGCATATGGTTATCCGATTATAGCAGACCCGCTTTCTGGTCTTCGCAGCGGTCTCCATGATAAAGAGACTATTATCGATTGCTATGACACTTTTTTACGAAATGAGCAACTGCGTGAGAGCTGGAAGCCAGATGTGATTATTCGCTTCGGTGGTATGCCGGTTTCTAAAGCACTTACGCAATATTTGAAAAAGCAAACGGAAGCATTGCATATTGTCGTTGACGAATCCGGAAACTGGCGAGATCCGATGCTTATGTCCACAGAAGTTGTGTATGCAAATGATGCGACATTTTGTGAGCAACTTGTAAATGGTGCGAAGCAGAAAAGCAAGCGAGAGTGGCTTCATATGTGGCAACATATGAATGCCGTAGTAAAAGAGAAACTTACGGAAATGAAATCGTATGAGCATGCATTTGAAGGAAAAGTAATTACAGAACTTGTAGATGTTTTGCCGGAAGATGCAACTTTATTTGTAAGTAATAGTATGCCGATTCGCGATACAGATACGTTTTTCTTCACAAATGAGAAGAATATTGAGGTATTAGCTAATCGCGGTGTAAACGGTATTGACGGCATTGTTTCGACAGCGCTTGGCGTAAGTGTAGCTCGCCAGCCGCTCGTATTAGTTGTGGGAGATTTATCGTTTTACCATGATTTAAATGGATTGTTAGCGGCAAAGCTGCACGATTTACATGCAACGATTGTTGTTGTAAACAATGATGGCGGCGGTATTTTCTCATTTTTACCACAGTATGAACAAAAAGAACATTTTGAAGCACTATTTGGCACGCCGCTCGGACTTGATTATGAACATGTCGTGAAGATGTATAACGGTTCATTCCAGCGTGTACATACGTGGGAAGCGTTTCGTCATGAAGTGGAACTAGGAACGAGAGAAGATGGCCTGCATGTCATTGAAATAAAAACGGACCGTGAAGAAAACTTGCAGCTTCATCGTGATATGATGGCAAGAGCCGCAACAGTTGTTTCAAGGGCACTGCAAGGTGAAGAGAAATGAAAGTGAACGTGCATGGTATTTCTTACGAATATGAAGTGATCGGAAGCGGTGAGCCGCTTCTTGTTCTTCATGGCTTCACAGGCAGTATGGAAACGTGGCGTTCGTTTGTTCCAGCGTGGAGCGAGCAGTTTCAAGTCATTTTAGTTGATCTGATCGGGCACGGTAAAACAGAAAGTCCAAAAGAAGTCCAGCACTATCATATAGAAATGGTAGCTGCGCACCTCATTGCAGTGCTTGATCATTTACAAATTGAGAAAGTGCATCTGTTAGGGTATTCTATGGGAGGGCGCCTTGCCCTTACGCTTGCTTGCTTATATCCAAAGCGCATCTTATCTCTTTTATTAGAAAACTGTACAGCAGGATTGATAACAGAAGAAGAACGTAAAGCGCGCAGACAAAAGGATGAACAGCTTGCAGACAAAATTGAACGAGATGGCGTTGCTACTTTTGTTGAAAAGTGGGAAAACATTCCGCTCTTTGCTACGCAAAAAAATCTGCCTCTTCGTGTACAAGCTCATGTACGTGAAGAAAGATTAGCGAATCATCCAAGGGGCCTTGCCAATAGCTTACGAGGCATGGGAACAGGAGCGCAGCCATCTTGGTGGAATGAACTAGAGCGCTTGCAAATGCCAGTCTTACTTATGAGTGGAGAATATGATGAAAAGTTCTTTCACATCTTAACAAAGATGAAAAATCAGATCCCTCATGCTGAATTTGTACAAATTATTGGATCGGGCCATGCAATTCATGTGGAACAACCGCAAAAGTTTGATACAATAGTAAGGGGCTTTTTGCAAAACATAAAAAGGAGGTAGAAATACATGACGATTGAATGGGTAAAAGAAGGAAATTACGAAGATATTATTTACTCCACATACAATGGAATCGCAAAGATTTCGATTAACCGTCCTGAAGTACATAATGCATTCCGTCCAAAAACGGTAATGGAGTTAATCGATGCGTTTGCACATGCACGCGATGATCAAAATGTTGGCGTTATCATTTTAACAGGTGAAGGTGGCCGTGCGTTCTGTTCTGGCGGTGACCAAAAAGTTCGCGGTCATGGCGGATACGTTGGCGACGATCAAATCCCACGTCTAAACGTATTAGACTTACAACGCTTAATTCGCGCAATTCCAAAACCAGTTATCGCAATGGTAGCAGGTTATGCAATCGGCGGCGGGCATGTACTTCACATCGTATGTGATTTAACAATCGCAGCAGATAACGCAGTATTTGGCCAAACAGGTCCAAAAGTAGGAAGCTTTGACGGCGGATACGGCGCTGGTTATTTAGCTCGTATGGTTGGTCATAAGAAAGCGCGCGAAATTTGGTACCTATGCCGTCAATACAACGCGCAAGAAGCGCTTGATATGGGCTTAATTAACACAGTTGTACCATTAGAGCAACTAGAAGAAGAAACTGTGAAATGGGCAGAAGAAATTTTAGCAAACAGCCCAATGGCACTTCGTTTCTTAAAAGCTGCATTTAATGCAGACACAGATGGCCTTGCAGGTATCCAGCAACTAGCTGGCGATGCAACGCTACTATACTACACAACAGACGAAGCAAAAGAAGGCCGCGATGCGTTTAAAGAAAAACGCAGTCCGGACTTTGGACAATTCCCTAGATTCCCGTGATAAAAGCGGAGGCGGCTCGCTCAGAACAGGAGGACGTTGGAGCTCCTGACGAAGAGGTGCTCTTTACCTCGCAGGAAGGCGCGAAACGACCGACTGTTCTAGCCGTTGGAGCTGGATAAGATAAACGTTAAAAAGAGACTTGATGAAATTCTATCAAGTCTCTTTTGTTGTATGCGTGTCCAGCTAAGGAGGACACTGCTTACTCGTGAAAGTATAGTCTAGGTAAGAGTCAAGTCGCCTAGTAGTGACAGGCAACTGGTTAAGAAATCCTAATCCTAAGGTTGAATCCTGTGACAAAGTAACTTCTAGTAGAAGTGTGAGCCTAGATACAATAGATTAAGAAAACAATATTTCAGCATGTAGCCTCATGAATTTATATTCATGAATGCAATCGTTTTTGATAAAATGTGCTACAAAAAGAACCTTAAAAAAGGTTCTTTTCGCAGGGTATAAAATGAAAAAGGAGAGGGAACTCACAATCACACAATGCTGGTATAAGGGTCTGAAAATTCAGATTTTTCTAAGGGCAACAGTTCCAACATTTATATGATTATTATTTATAATAACAGTAAAATTGTAAAATGGCAACAAAAAAACTGAAAATTATACTTTTTTCGACAATTTTCGTAGTTTTGGTACTGCTGTGCATAGTTGGATGCTCTCGCTTTTCCAAAAGAGAAGGTGTTTTTCACTTGTACATAGTTACGATTTGATATAAGCGCAAGAGAGAGATAAGATGGAAATAGCGTAAACTTAGTTATATAAATTCCTTTTCTGATATATAAGTTGATGCTGTGCAGAATACAACATAACCTGTACTTGCTTTCTCCTTTTGTTTTAAACTTTGCATGTGGCAGAAAAAGGCCCTGACCGTTTCTATGCATGGCCAGATGCTCTTGCCTGTTTAAAAAAGAGGGGGTTTTTTATGTTGTTTTTCAACTTATATAGGGGAAGAAAAAGAGTGATAAGAAGCGATGTTAATTTTCTATTTTGCGAAAGGAGAATACGGTATGGAGACAATGCCTAATTGGCTTATGCAACGTGCTTTTTTAACACCAGAGCGCACCGCAATTGAAACGAAGGAAAGTACGTATACGTTTTTGGAGCTTCATGAGAAAGTGCTTTTATGTTGTGAACATCTTGCTTATTTACAAGTGAAAAAGGGGACAAAAGTGGCTGTTCTGATGAAAAATGGTATGGAGATGGTGATTGCGATTCATGCTCTTTCTTATATAGGGGCAGTCGCTGTGTTGCTAAATACACGTCTTTCAAGAGAAGAGCTACTTTGGCAAATGGAGGACGCAGAGGTGTCTTGTTTGCTTACGAATGAAGAGTTTGATGGAGAGCAAGTGCCTGTATACTTATTTGCAGAGCTTGCAGGATTGCCGAAAGAACAGGTAACTGTGCAAAATGAGTTTATTTTAGAAGAGACGATGACGATTATTTATACGTCAGGTACGACAGGGAAACCAAAAGGCGTAATGCTTACGTACGGGAATCATTGGTGGAGTGCAGTTGGTTCTTCGCTAAATTTAGGGCTTCGTGATGATGATTGTTGGTTAGCGTGTTTACCGTTTTTCCACGTAGGTGGGTTATCGCTTTTGATGAAGAATATTATGTACGGTATGAGGGTATTACTTGTTCCGAAATATGATCTGGATTTTATTCATGAAGCGCTGCAAACGAGAGGCATAACGATGATTTCCGTCGTATCTAAAATGCTGACGGATTTATTAGAACGACTGCAAGAAGATACATATCCACCGTCTCTTCGCTGTGTATTGCTTGGCGGGGGGCCAGCCCCAAGACCACTTTTGGAAACGTGCGTCGCAAAAGGGATTCCCGTATATCAAACGTACGGTATGACCGAAACGTCTTCGCAAATTTGTACATTGGCTGCTGATTATATGTTAACGAAAGTTGGTTCAGCTGGAAAACCGTTATTCCCATGTCAAATTCGTATTGAGCAAGATGGAAGGGGAGCTAGTGTAGGAACTGCCGGGGAAATTGTTGTGAAGGGGCCGAATGTAACGAGTGGTTATTTTAAGCGTGAAGAGGCGACGAGAGGGAGTATTCA
Source organism: Bacillus sp. JJ864 (assembly GCF_036963045.1). Classification (NCBI taxonomy): domain Bacteria; kingdom Bacillati; phylum Bacillota; class Bacilli; order Caryophanales; family Bacillaceae; genus Bacillus; species Bacillus sp. JJ864. The sequence continues at coordinate 23,917 of NZ_JBALLY010000008.1, forward strand.
CGATGGCTGGTTACATACAGGAGACATCGGCTACTTAGACGAAGATGGTTTTCTTTACGTGCTAGATCGCCGCAGTGATTTAATTATTTCTGGCGGAGAGAATATATACCCAGCGCAAATTGAGGAAGTCTTGCTTGCACATCCTGCTGTTTTAGAAGCGGGAGTTGTTGGAGTGAGTGATGAGAGATGGGGACAAGTTCCTATCGCATTTGTTGTGAAAGTAGAAGATGTAACGGCAGAGGAATTACTTGCTTTTTGCGCGGAGAAACTTGCACGGTATAAAGTGCCACAAGCGGTTCATTTTCTTTCTGATCTGCCGCGGGGTGCCTCCAAGAAATTACTGCGCCGTGAACTGCGGCAGCTTCTGGAGGAGATGTAAATGCATATAAAAAAAGCAATCCTTTATGTAACAGAAATGCCGCTCGTTATTCCGTTTGCAGCAAGTTATGGGACGTATGAAAAGCGTGAAAGTATTGTAATTGAATTAGTAGATGAAGAAGGGCGAAGCGGCTGGGGGGAAGTCGTTGCTTTTTCAGAACCGTGGTATACAGAAGAAACAGTCGTAACAGCGTTTCATATGCTGCAAGACGGTTTGTTGCCAGTACTATTTGAGCAGAAGCTTTCTCATCCTTCTGATGTTACGTCTCTTTTTCAGCATATAAAGCGCAACAATATGGCGAAAGCAGGAATTGAGGGCGCATTATGGGATTTGTATGCAAAGCGTGAGAATCAATCGCTTGCTGCGCTGCTTGGCGGTGTAAAACAGGAAATTGAAGTCGGTGTCGTGATTGGTCTTGATACAATTCCTAATATGTTAAAACGAATTGAAACGTACGCTGAAGAAGGGTATAAACGTTTTAAAGTGAAAATTAAACCAGACAATGACTATGCTTTGCTTTCCGAAATTCGCGGAGCGTTTCCGGCGATTCCACTGATGGCAGATGCTAATTCTGCCTATACATTGGCGGATGTGAGGCAGTTACAAAGGTTGGACGAATTTCATTTAATGATGATTGAACAGCCGTTAGCAGATAACGATTTTCTTGATCATGCTCGTTTGCAGCAGCAAATGGAAACGCCCATTTGCCTAGATGAAAGCATTCATTGTTTAGAAGATGCAAGGGTTGCCATACTACTTGGAAGTTGCCGTATCATCAACATTAAACCTGGACGAGTTGGTGGATTAACAGAATCGATTCGCATTCATGATTATTGTCAGCAGCAACGCATTCCTGTTTGGTGCGGAGGTATGGTAGAAATGGGGATTTCTAGGGCGCAAAATATTGCACTCGCATCGCTTCCAAACTTTACAATTCCCGGTGATATTTCCGCTTCTAGCAGGCATTGGAAGCAAGATATTATCTTGCCGGAAGTAACACTACAAAACGGAAAAATTGTCGTTCCTGAGCAAGCGGGGTTTGGCTATGATATAAACCGGGCAAGACTAGAAGAGATAACGAAACAATGTATTGTATGTGAGAGGTGAACAGATGCAAAAGCATGAACAAGTGCTGCGTCATATACAAAATCGTTTATCCCGCATTAACGGGCAGTAAGACCCCCACCTCAAGATTCAGAGAGAAGCGAAGAAGTTAGGTGGGGGACAACTGCCCGTAAAAGCCCGATTGGTTTAACTAACCATCAGTGTGGGGAAAAACGCCCCACTGATGGAAGTTTCACTTTATTAGAAACACCGTTTGTAAAAGTAGCGTATATTTTCGGATCTCATGCAAGAAAAGAAGCGACGCTTTCTTCAGATTATGATATAGCGATTGAGACAACGCATATTTCAGTAAGTGCTTTTCAATGGCTTTGGTTTCAGTTAGCGGAAGAACTGAACGGAGTGGGAAAAGTAGATGTGGTACATTTAAATACATTGCCTAGTGGCGAATTGAAGCGCCATATTTTACGAGAAGGTCGGTTATTTGCGCAGCGGATATAAAGAGTTTGAAAGAGAAAGAGGCTCTCCTTTATACAGAAAGGATGAGCCTTTTTCGTTACTAAATATCTTTATATATCCTGTTCATGAAATTTTGTACTCTGCGTATATAGTTATTTCGGTCTACTAATAAGTAACGCAATGGTATGGTAAACGATAATTAAAACCTCATTTGAAACAAGCCTGTTTTTAAAAAGACCAAGCTTCTTATTTCCATCCGAAACATAGGATAAATGGAATCCACTGAAAGGATCCGATAAAGAAGAAGGATTTTTTAATAAAGGAGGAAAAGAGGAATGGGTGAAAGTTGTGAACACGATCATGGACACGGGTTTCGTCATCACGGCAATGGCTTTGCGCTTGTAATCGTATTGTTTATTTTATTAATCATCATTGGTGCTGCCTGCTTCTGTGGCGGTGGCGGTGGTGGCTACGGTGGTTATGGTGGCGGTCCTGGCTACGGTTACGGTGGTGGCTTTTGTTGCTAATAAGTTAAAAACTATTGGAAATAGCCTTGTGCTCTGCACAAGGCTATTTTATTTACAGTTTAATATGTCGTGACAATTTTTGAATATAAAATGAGCGTATAAAGAAAAAGAAAATAATTTCAATTATGCCAAAGAGACTTAATATGCGCAGTTCTTCTTTTAATAACGAGAAAGAGAACATACTTTGTAAAAATTTAATTGCAAATATTGTATGAATACAAGCAATCACATAAGGAACGAAAAATAGGATTGCTAATTGAATCGTGGCCGAACGTATCATTTCGGATTTTGTTAAGCCGATTTTTGTAATGGTCTTATATTTCTCTGTTTCACTAGTAAGATCAGTATACATACGGAAATACAAAACACTTCCCGCGCCCATTAAGAAAATAATGCAAAGAAATGTACCGATAAAGAAGTTTGCAATGTTCTCACGCTTGTCGGAATATAATTCATCACTAGATGTGAAAATTTGAAAAAGGACCTTCTCATCCTTCTCTTTTTGTTGATCAGTATGTGACTTTGCATCTTCTGTAGTCATACGCAAAATACGCTTTGTGAGCGGCAATGTATTTTCCCAATCATCGACTTGAAAATTATAAAACTTCATAGGTTCGAGATGAGGAATTTCGTTTTCGACAACGTAATCTTGCAGTACGATCAAGTATGCATTAGCAGCCTCCGGTATAATTGGATTGTTGGCTATTTCTTTTATATGAAATTCCTTTTTATTAGATTGTAACGTAATCGTTGTTTGTGTACTAAAAGGATTTGTTAATAGTTCTAATGGTACCGGTGAATATCTTGGAACTATATATGTTTCCTTTTCTGCTAATTGAATTTGAGGACGGTTTAGCAATTGAGCAAGACTATTATAGTCACTTTGCTTCATAATCCAAATGTCTTCATTAGCAGCTCTATCTTTATAAATAATTGTTTTATGCTTTTGGTAAGTAAATTTGTCCGTCTGTAATTCTTTTTCCAATGCTTCCATATGCTTTGTTTCTAATTGATTTCCTTCATGAGATACGTAAGCAAATGGAAAAGGAAATGCTTCTTCTATAGAAGCCCTTGTGTATTTATTAAAAGCATATAACGGTGTAATAATTGTAAAAGCAATTGTAGATAGTATCGTTACAACAAAAAGCATATTAATATTGATGCGGACCCTCGATGGTAGGTCAGATATCCAGAGCATATTTGTTTTTTTCATATAAAAGCGTCGTCGGTTTTTTAATATTTGAATGAAAAGAAAGCTCGCCTGTGAAAATAGAAAATATGTCCCAACTGTAACGAGAGGGATAATAGATAAAATAATAAGCAAACCCGTTCCGTTTGTTAAGTTTTTTTCTGTTATATAACTTTCTGGATAGGTCGCAAAAATATAACCAGAAAGTAAACATAGTAAACTAAAAATTGAAATGACAATAGAAGGCAACGTCTCTTTCTTCTTGCGCATTTCCCCTTTTATAAGATAGATGGCTTTCTGTGTACGGATTAAAGCAGGTGTAAAGAGCGATACACTAATAAAAAGTAAAAGAAATGTTTTTATCGTTATCCAAATTGCTTTTGAAGGCCAATATAAATAAAGGCCGTTAACACCAGAAATTTTTGATGTAATTAATAAGAAAAAATTAGAAAATACAAGACCGGCTTGAAGGCCAATACAAATAGCAAGAATCCCAATAATCATATTTTCTAAAAAAATAAGCCATTTCATTTGTCTGTTTGAAATACCTAAAATGGTTAAAATGCCAAACTGTTTTTGACGAACTCTTAAAAATGTTCCAATCGAGTACAATAAAAAGAATAGAGAAAACAGTATAATTACCACTTGAGTAAACCCGATTAAAGTGAGAAAAGGTCCTGTTTCGTTAAAACTTTTTACATTTTGCAAACGTGGATGATACCGATACACAGCGAATGAAAAGAACACCGTAATAGAAAATGAACTGCTTAAAAAATAAGCAAAGTAAGCTCTTGAGTTGCGAACGACATTCTTTAAAGCAAACTGCCAAAAATTCATCCACGTCTTCCTCCTAGTAATGCTAATACATCTAATATTTCTTGATAAAACTTTTCACGGTGCAAGCCACGGTGCAGTTCATTATAAAGCTCACCGTCTTTAATAAAAATGACGCGGTTGCAATAACTAGCAGCAAATGGATCATGTGTCACCGTTAAAATTGTTGATTGTTCTTCTTTGTTTAACTTCGTAAATAACTCCATTACATCAATTGCAGCTTTCGAATCTAAGTTTCCTGTTGGCTCATCGGCAAGTAGTAACGAAGGTTTATGGATAACCGCACGGGCTACTGCTGTGCGCTGTGCTTGTCCTCCGGAAACTTCAAAAATTCGTTTATTTAAAATATGATCGATACCGAGTTTTCTTGAAATGGTTTCTAGTTTTTCGTCCATTTCAGAAAGCGAGACATTATCTAAAGTTAAAGGCAAAACGATGTTTTCGCCAATTGTTAATGTATCTAATAAATTAAAGCTTTGAAATACAAACCCTAATTCTTGTCGCCGAAAGATCGCTAACTTTTCGCTACGAAATGTATGAGGCTGTTTTCCGTTAATAAAGACTTCGCCTGCTGTAGGAGAATCAATGGTCGAAATCACATTTAATAAAGTTGATTTCCCGCTTCCTGACGGACCCATAATCGCAACGAATTCCCCTTTATCTACATGTAAATTAATATTTTTTAAAGCAGTATGAGGAACCTTCCCCTCATACACTTTCGATACATTTTGAATATGCAGTACTTCTTCCATATACCAGTCACCTTTCTAATGTTATAAATCCATTTTCATTTTTTAACATATAAGTCACTGCTATGCATTGACAGAGGCTCTTGTTTTTGTATTTGTATATTCGCATTTTCTTTTATAGTTTAATATGCTGGGACAACTTTTGCATATATAATGAACGAATTAAAAGGAAAAAGAGAATTTCAACTGTTCCAAAAATGATAAGAACAACACTAACTTCAGTAAACAAGGATAGTTTTATTACACCTTTCCACATTTTTGCGGCAAACATCGTATGGATGGAAGCCATTACATATGGAACGAAAAACAAGATGGCAAGCTGAATGGTAGCCGACCGCTTCATTTCTGATTCTGTTAAGCCAATTTTTGTAATCGCAATATATTTGTCTTGTTCATTCGTTAAATCCGTATACATACGGAAGTAAAGCACGCTTCCAGCCCCTATAAAGAAGATAATACCAAGGAACGTCCCAATAAAGAAAAAGGAAGCATTTTGTAGTTTCGTTTCATAGAGTTGATTACTTCCTTCAAAAGCTTCATATAAACGTTCTTCAGAATGAATTTGTTTGCGATCCGCCTCAAGTTTTTGGATGAATGCGGCTGCGATTGTATGTGTATTTTCCCAATTTTGTACTTGGAAATTGTATAACGTCATATGTTTCATAGTGTGTGATAGCGATTGTACCGTATTGTCGGATAAGACGAGTACATTTGAAACAATTCCAGAGGGTATCACATTTTTATCCCCAATACCTTGCACGTGTAATTTTAAGGAATTTGGCGAAAGGATAACCGACTGCTTTTGGTGCGGTGATTCCCATTTACCAAACATAATTTGATAAGCGTACCCTGGTAGTATATACGTTTCATCATCTTTTAAGAAAACCTTGTTACGATGTAGTTTAGTAGCTAACTGATTATAATCACTTTGTTTTAATATATACACTTCATCTCGATAGAGAAAATCTGGACTTTCTTGTAATGATACACCGTATAAGTCTACTTTTATTTTGTTGTATTTAAATTTCTCATCTCTTAGCTGCTTTTCTAACCAGTCGATATGTTGCGAAGCGATTGGATTCGTATCATAAGAAAGATATGCAAATGGGAATGGGTAATCTTTCACAATTTGCTCCTTTGTAAATTTCCCAAATCCATATATAAAGGAAATCATAGTAAAGGCGAGAGTGGACAACATTGTTACGACAAAGAGCATATTAATATTTGTACGAATACGATTTGCTAAGTCAGAAATCCACAGCATATTAATTCGTTTCATATAAAACTTCCGTCTTCTTTTCAATAAATGAATGAGCAGAAAGCTAGTTTGTGAAAAGAAAAAGTACGTTCCAACGGCCACAAGTGTTGGAATGACAAAAATACTAGAGACAATATATAGGATACCAATAATATCACCTAGCGATATAAAGTACTTTGGACATCCTGCTAGTGTATATCCAGAAAGTAAGCATGAAATGCCAAACAAGGAAACGATTATGGATGGTTTCTTTTCTTTTTGATATATCTTTCCTTCTTTTAAAAGACGTACCGCTCTCCTTGTTCGAATTAAAACAGGTGTGAAAGCGGATACGAAGATAAAGAGTCCAAGAAATGTTAATGTTGTTAACAGAATTGCGCCTTTTGGAAAATATAAATATAATCCAGGCATGTGCGTAATTTTCGCTGTAACTAATAAGAAAAGTTGTGAAAACACAATCCCAATTTGAATTCCGGCAAAAATGGAAAGAAGTCCAATTAACATATTCTCAATGAAAATGAGTCGTTTTAATTGCTTTTTTGATATACCTAAAACAGTTAAAACGCCAAATTGCTTTTTTCGAACTTTTAAAAATGTACCAGTAGAATACAGTAAAAAGAAAAATGAAAAGAATACAATAACAGCCTCAGATATCCCCATTAAGGTGTCGATACCGGAAGTTGTGTCAGCATTTTGCAAACGAGGATGAAATAAATACACGGCAAATGAAAAGAAAATTGCAATGGAAAAGGAACTGCTTAAAAAGTAGGCAAAATAAGCGCGTGAGTTACGCGTTACGTTCTTAAATGCAAATTGCCAAAATGTCATATTTTTATCCTCTCAGTCTTAAAATCATTCTTATATGTTGCAAAAGTGTATGAGGAATCCTTTCCTCATACACTTTGTTATAAAGCTATATAAATTTATTTCTATGCAAATCAAAAAATGACCGCTACTTGCTTTCTCCCTTTGTTTGAACTTCGCATGTGGCAGAAAAAGGCCCTGACTGCTTCTATGCACGGCCAGATGCTCTCGCCCATCAAAAAAGAAAAGGTTTTTATGTCAGTTTTTTAATTTGGATATATAAGTTAATCTGCATGTTCATCTGTTTTGTTTAGGGCGGCATTATGGAAAATGATTTTGATACTTGTCCCTTTGCCAACTTCAGAGTCTAGCTTGACAGAATGGCCTAAATAAGAGCAAATTTTACTCACAATATATAAGCCCATACCAGTAGACTCTCCAAATGTTCGTCCATTTTTTCCTGTATAAAATGGTTCGAACACACGGCGAATATCTTCTTGCGGAATACCGACACCTTCATCGCGCACTTCTAAAATAATATCTTTCCCGTTTTGAATAGAGGATAAGAATACTTTTTTTCCTCTCTCGCCTGAATACCGAACCGCATTTGTCATTAACTGATAAATAATGAACTTTAGCCATTTTGCATCAGAAGGAACCATTAAATCAGAGTGTACTTCTAAAACAGGAAAGACACCGTTTCGAATAAACAACTCTTTTAAGCTATTTATATTCTTTGTGACTGCGTCTTTTAATGAAATAGTTTCCACATGAAAGTCTTCATGGAAATTATTTAACCGTGCCATATATAATGCCATATCTAGTCCTTGGTTTAATTTTTCAAGCTCTTGTTTAAATTTTGGAATTAGATGCTCATCTTCCATTTCAAGCACCATTAACTGCATAATAGAAACGGGCGTTTTCATTTGATGTACCCATTGGTTAATAAACATTTGATGTTCTTGTTGTTTTACTTCATATGCTTGCAAGTCTTTTTGAAACAGACGATATTGTGTACGAACAAGCTCATTTACGCCATGCGGCATAGGAGCGGTTGCTCGCTCAATAAACGCATCTTCTATTTTGTCAGGCAGCTCACTTAGTCGTTTATATAATCTACGATTTCGAACGTAGCGATAAGCGAGAAAACAAATGAATAGATACATACTTAGCACAATAAAATAAAATTTATTGTTTTTAAATCCATCAACGGCATCATACAAAACGAAGATGATAGCAAAGTTTAAAATATAAAGAAGAAAAAAGCCAATATGATCACGTAAAAATAACTTCATTCTCTATTCACTCCAAGTTGCATTTAACCGATAGCCGAGGCCGCGTACAGTCTCAATCGCATTTTCAATTCCAAGCTCAGTGAACTTTTTACGAAGACGCGTAATATTTACGTTTAATGTATTTTCCTCAACAAAACTTTCATCATCCCAAAGTGCAGATAGCAAATCTTCTCTGTTGGCTGTACGAGGATGTTTAGCAAGAAGCATCTCTGCTAAAATGGCCTCTTTTTTTGTGAGCAATACGTGCTCATTTTTATAGTGAAGCTCTGGGCGTTCAGGATATAGTTTTAATCCTTCCACTTCAACGATGCGTTCGGTCATACTCGGCGCATAGTCACCGTAGATGCGACGTAATTGCCCTTTAATTTTCGCCATTACAACATCATAATGAAACGGTTTAGTAATATAATCATCAGCACCGCTTTCAATCGCCATAATTTGCTCCATTTCACCAGCGCGAGCAGAAATGAAAACAATTGGACAAGTAGATTCATGACGAATTTGACGGCACCAGTAGAAACCATCAAACTTCGGTAAATTTACATCTAATAAAACAAGATGTGGTTTTGTATGATGAAAAGAAGCCATAATATCATCAAAGTTATCTGCCACAACTGCCTCGTAACCGTATTTTTGAATATGAGATTGCAGTAAAGATGAAATACTTGGATCGTCTTCTACAATTAAAATCTTGTACATGAGTACATGCCTCCTCTAACTTTGTGTATATATAGTGTAACATGTGTTTTCTTTGTTTTCATTATGTCAATCCTCATTATATATACAAGTTAAAAAAACGTCATAAAAAACCTTCTTCCTTTTAGGAGGAGCGAGACATTTCAGCGACTTAAATGTTGAAAAATTTAAAAGGATAGGGAGTAGCTTTCCTTGTTTTTATATATGTTGTTTCGCGTTTTTTCGCCAATTCCTCAATCCTTCATCATGACATAACACACACTTAAAATGATTTTTATCCATATGTGTAAGTCTCCAATCGTAAATCCTTTCGAGTAAAGGAATAAGAGAGGATGCTTTTTTCATTAAAGAATATTCAACGTGAGGAGGAACTTCTAGATAAATAGTTCTTTCAATATGCATAGATAAAACATATTATTTTATAATAATTATTTTAGGTAGTGGTTATAATCTAGACTTTGTATAAGTGATTTATTTACTATAGTTTATTTGAATGAAAATAGAATTTATGAGAACAGATCGAAAGAAAAATCCGTTATTCCACTTGGTGATAGCGGTTTTTAAACCTTACAGAAATGTAAGGTTTATGTAAGAGAAATAGATAGCCCGTTATTATGGTAAATGGTATAGTAACAAGGTGATTTGGAAAAGAATTCTAATATAATTTTTTATAGAGATAAGGTTTCTTATATAACAATTCTAATTGTGTAAGGAAGTGTAATCGTGGCAACAGTAATGATGAGATAGGATAAAGTGAGGGATATCGTAATGAAGACAGTACTAGAAGCGAGGGGTATTCGAAAAGTATATGATACTGGTGGAAATACATATGAAGCATTAAATGACATTAACTTACAAGTGAAGGAAGGCGAGTTTGTTGGAATTATGGGGCCGTCTGGATCGGGGAAAACAACGTTATTAAATGTTCTTTCTACAATTGATCATGTAACGAGCGGTGAAGTTTTAATTGATGGAAATGACATTGTGAAAATGACTGATGATAAATTAGCATTGTTCCGTCGTGATCACTTAGGATTCATTTTCCAAGATTATAATTTATTAGATACGTTAACAGTACAAGAAAATATTGCGCTTCCACTTGCACTATCAAAAGTAAAGGCAAGTGAAATTGACCGTCTAGTTCTTGAAATCGCGAAAAAATTCGGTATTGATCATATTTTAGATCAATATCCATACCAAATATCTGGTGGACAAAAGCAGCGTTGTGCAGCTTCTCGTGCGATTGTTACAAATCCAAGTGTGATTTTCGGGGACGAGCCAACGGGTGCGCTAGATTCTAAGTCTGCAACTGATTTATTGGAGAGTTTGAAAGCATTAAATGAATATGACCAATCGACAATTTTGATGGTTACGCATGATGCACTTGCCGCAAGTTATTGTAAGCGCGTTATTTTTATTAAAGATGGTGAGTTATTTAAAGAATTGCACAAAGGAGAATTAACACGTAAGCAATTTTTGGGGCGGGTATTAGACGTAATGTCTACAATCTCTGGAGGTGCAGTAGATGACGTTATCTAGTATTGCCTTTCGTAATATAAAGCGTAACTTTAAAGATTATGCTTTATATTTTATGTCGATGATTTTTAGTATCGTCATCTATTTTACATTTGCATCACTTCAATATAATACGCAAATGGCAAAAGCAGCGGAAGGGTCAAAGAAAATTAGCGGGGCATTTCAAGTTTCTAGTGTGATGCTCATTATTTTCGTAGCGATATTTATTATTTATTCCAACAGTTTTTTTACACGTAAACGAAAAAAAGAAGTTGGTTTATATTCTTTACTCGGCATTCGTAAACGTCAAATTGGGAAAATGCTGTTTTACGAAAATATGTTAGTGGGATTCATGTCTCTAGTAATTGGGATCGTAATTGGTAGCGCACTGTCTAAGTTATTTCTTGAGTTACTAGTAGACTTAATGGGACTCGATTTACAAGTTCATTTTGAGGTGCCGCTAGCGGCAATTATTGATACAACAGTTGTTTTCTTTGTCATTATTCTATACACGTCATTGCAAGGATATCGTCTAATTTACCGCTTTAAACTGATTGAACTCTTTCGCGCTGAACGTGAAGGAGAAGGAATGCCGAAAGAATCGATTATTATCGCATGTATCGCTATATTCTTAATTGGTTCTGGGTATTTCTTATCACTTCTGTTTACGAAAGTTATTAAATATGCAGACTTCATGATCATCGCATTTTATATTTTATTTGCGACCGTACTTGGTACGTATTTATTATTTAAGTTCTTTACAGTTGTTGTTTTAAGAAGAGCTAGGAATCATAAATCATCCTTTTATAATGGAATGAATATGGTAACAACATCGCAGCTTTTATACCGCATTAAAGGAAATGCAAAATCTTTAGCGACAATTGCTATTTTGAGCGCGGTAACATTAACAGCTGTTGGTACATCTGTTACGACGTATTATAATACATTTACTCAGGCGAAAGATCTTGCCCCGTATAGTTTTTCTTATGAGAAAAAAGATGCCGCTTTCGAACAAAAGGTGAATACAATCTTCGCAGAAGAGAAGAAACATAATCCGATTACGGTGCAGCTTGAAATTGAAATGGTGCCGGTGAAAGGGAAATTCACAGGCGAAAAAACAGATATAAGTATGAATTCTCATTATATAATGACAGAACGATATCAACTTGTGTCGCAATCTGCCTTCAATATAATTGCGAAAAAAATGGATGTGGATGCGGTAAGTTTAACTGCTAGAGAAGCATTTGTATTTGATGGTATGTATATCGAAGGATACGAGTTTAGTACAGCATATAAAGGAAACAAAGCAGTGTTTTCTATTGGGAATGAAACGAAGGCATTAACAATTAAAGATGCTGAAGGTCTTAATGTTACGAATTTAGGAGAATTAGTTGTTGTTGTGCCAGATGACGTATATGAGCAAGCGAAAAAGACAGTTGGAACAAGAGTTGTTAAAAATATTAATGTGAAAAATGAGAAAGACAGTAAAGTATTAACAGAGAAGCTAGTAAAGACTATGCCGAGAGAGTCTGAAGCTGCACCGGTCTTTAGAGATTTCTATACCGGGTTTAAAGGCGGAATGGAAGCAACGGGTATGATGATGTTCATCGGTGTTTTCTTAGGGCTTGTATTCTTACTTGCGACAGGATCCATCATTTACTTTAAACAGTTAACGGAAGCAAATGCAGACCGTGATCGTTACGTCGTACTTCGTAAAATTGGAGTAACAAAGCAAGAAATGAAGAAGGCGATCGCCAAACAAATCTTCTTTATTTTTGCGATTCCATTGGTAGTTGGAATTTTGCATAGCTTATTTGCACTAAAAGGATTATCCAACTTATTGCCGTTTGAAATTTTCATTCCGTTATTAATGAGTATTGGCGTGTACAGTGTGATTTATATTGGTTATTACTTCTTAACGGTTCGTTCTTATTTTAAGATTGTAGCTGGGGAGTAGTAAAAACTCCCGCAAATCAGTCTAACTATATTATCCTTTCTAAAATATAAGCCCCTACTNNAGTAGGGGCTTATATTTTATAGATAATGCTGACATAAATCAAAGTTTTCTTCTGTTGGCTGTTTTATTCAGATCTCCTGCCTAATTCTTTATTAAAATTGCCATATAAGGCATTGTTGTAAATTCATTTTCTTTCAGTAAATTGAGTACCCTTTTTAGAAAAACAGTGTTATGTTCAACTGTTTTTGCGAAAGATTGGATAAGTTTGATGACTAAATCTGTCGTTAATCCTTCATGAAAGCCTGCCATACCAATTAAATGAAGTTTTATCATTGAATAGTGAATGACTAGCATTACATAATCATCGAAAAGTGTTTTTTGTCCAAACGGGAACAAGTTTTTAAATATATAATTGACTAGGTAGTTTTCTAAAATGTACTCATGTTCTGTCATAAATGGTTCGTAAAATTCTTCATAGGCCTTTTTATAGTGCTCTGTAAGTTCTTCAATAGTTGCTTCTTTTGTATATTGAATACCTTTTGACATCTCATCTAAACAGTCGCGGTATCGTTGGCTTGGGATAGAGTGGTTAGTACGATAACCCACTAAATCTTTACACAATGCCATTTGCACAGATAACTGAGTAGGTATTTTGTCAAGTGACTCTTTCATTCCTTGATTAGACATCCAATCAGTGAAATTAGCAATGACATTTGGAATTGCATGAACATCACCTTGATCGATGTGTTTCTGTACATTTTGATAGAACATTCCTAAAATGATAAGACGCTCTGCTAACGTATAAGATCGGTCTTGAATAACTTGAATAGAAAAAACACGTAATTCCCAAAAATATTTTTTTGGTGTATTATCCACTTTCATGCCATCTGTTTTTAACTGGTTTGTAATGGATCCAGGAGTACTAGCTGGTTCTTCAATCTCAGCAAAATCAATGCCATTTGGATTCAAAAGGGCTAAACGTGCAGCTTCAGGACATGACATAGTGGCTGATTTCTCAATTACACCGTTAATACTATTAATAGAGCGAGGGTAGGTTGTACAAGTATTAGATAAATACTCTTCTCCTAATTTTAATTGAACCTTGCAAAGATTCTCTTCAGATAGGAAGGAACATCTTCCTCCATCCTCCATTTTAATTTTAGCATAAGACGAAGAAGATGGATTTGAACGTTGTCTTGTTACCTTATTCTTGAAAAGTGGCTTTAATTCTAAATCACGAGATTTTTTGTATTTTTTATAAGTATCTTCATCAACTGTCACTTTCCATCCAATGCAACAAGAATCTTCACACTCTGATCCTATACAAGAGAATTGTTGCATATACTGGGGAGCAAGTAGCTGTCTATTTTTTGTGTTATTAAGTGTCATAGTACACGTCTCCTTAGCTAATATTACAATGGATTTTTTGTTATGTATAAATTGTATATTAAGGAATATAGATTATCAATATTAGATTGAATCAATATTTTGGACATGAGAAAGTTACATCTAAGATACTTCCTTAGCTTAAAAAGGAACAGCTCTTATTTATATGTGTAAAAAAACGAGGCTACCCAAAACTGAACCTTTTGGGACAACCTCGCTTTTTGTTAAGTATAATTATATTATTTATCTGTTGCAACTGATGCAATATACGGTAAGTTGCGATATTTCTCAGCACAGTCAATGCCGTAGCCAACGATGAATTCATCTGGGATCACAAAGCCAACATATTCCGCAGTTAAATCAACTTTACGACGTTCTGGTTTATCAAGAAGCGTACAGAATTTTAACGTTTTTGGTTGATGCATCAAGAAATGGTCTTTTAAGAAGTGAAGTGTTAAACCAGAATCGATAATATCTTCTACTACGATTACGTTTTTACCAGTAATATTTACATCGATATCTTTTAGTAACTTCACTTTTCCAGTTGTTGTTGTTTGGTTTCCATAGCTAGATGCAGAAATGAAGTCAATTGTTACCTCATTTTTAATATGGCGAATTAAATCTGCTGCAAATACGAAAGAACCTTTTAATACAGCAATAACAAAAATTTCTTCTCCTTCAAAATCACGTTCAATTTGCAGTGCTAATTCTTTTACTTTTTCTTGCAGCTGTTCTTGTGAGATTAAAGTATCTTTTATTTGAATATCCATTGAAAGCCTCCTACATTGTCAAACTTATGAACAGTTTGACTGTAAAGGATTGAGGAGGAAAAGTCAAAGAAGAGAGTATTTGCTTTAAATGATAGAAAAATTAGCATGTTCTCTAAAGGAGAAGTGCTCCTTTTTTTATATACAGAAAAATGATAGACTTTCCATTGACTAAATGCATTGAATAGAAAAGGAGAGTCATATGATTTCATTTTTACTCACTTTAAAGCGAATGTTAGAAGCGTTTTGTAGAGCGTGGAAAGATAAAGAATTCCAAGTATTATTCGTATTAACAGCTGGAACGCTTCTATTAGGAACTATTTTTTATAGTACTGTAGAAAAGATGCGTGTAATTGATGCTTTATATTTTAGTGTTGTTACATTAACGACAGTTGGGTACGGGGACTTTAGTCTACAAACAGACTTCGGAAAGATCTTTACTATCTTTTATATTTTCGTTGGACTTGGTTTAGTAGCAGGTTTCATTCGTAAACTAGCAATAAATATTCAATTGCCAGATCGATTAGCGAGGCGAAATAAAGAGTAAGAATATATACATGTAAAAAAACGACATAAAACCTCTTTTCTTTTTAGATGGGCGAGAGCAACTGGCCTGAATAGAAGCGATCAGTGCCTGTTCCTGCCACGTGCGAGGCTTAAAACAAAGGGAGAAAGCAAGTAGCGGTTACGTTGTATTCTGCATAGCAGCAATTTATATGTGATGGCAAGTGGAATTTTTATATTTGTATATCCCTATTGAATATTATAATCCTTACAAAAATGTAAGGTTTTTTGTAAGGTTAATCGATAGTTTAGCAGCATTGTTTTGAATAAACTTATTTATGTAAGGCACACACATTTTAGGGAAATAAGACGTTAGGCACTACAACTGAAAGGAGAAAGAGAATGGAGAAGCGCTCAGCGGCTCTTGCTTTATTATTAGAGAATGATGCGATTATGTTAGCTAATAATAAGGATTGTACAACTGTAATTGATCGGCGAGAAATACCAGTAGATTCACGCGATAAAATAGTATGGTACAAATGGAATGAGAACTACAAAGAGAATATAAATGAGCAATATCACATAGGGTATGATGTGCATAGAGTTGTTTTATGGAATGAGATGAAATCTTGGATTCATAAGCAAGACGGTAAGAATAATTTTAGCAGCTGCGCACTCCATTCTCTTTCTCCTGAAATGGTAAGAAACAGAGAGTCACATTAGGAAAGTAACTTGGAAAACTGAGACACAAAAAAGATTGCTTAAACAGCAATCTTTTTTTATTTGGTAACTACTCAGTTACTTTATGAAAAAAAGGCAGAAAAGCATTTTTTTAAATGG
>NZ_JBALLY010000009.1:0-22806 GCF_036963045.1 Bacillus sp. JJ864
TAAAAAATGTCCCCTGGAAGGGGTAGCGTCAGGAAAATGCGAATTTACAACGTTAAGGGAATTTCAATATTAAAAAGCCTAATTTCTCAATTTAATGCGAAGAAATTAGGCTTTTTTCATTACTCAATTAAAGCGCCCTTTAATGGCATAACAATATGTTTCTATTAGCTTGTTTACTTGAACAAGAAAATATCTTTGTTACATATAATAAGAAGAATGCGTATTAACATAACAACACATAATCCTCGATAAGATTATAGTTTATCGATTAATGTCTCCCATGTAAGTTCAAGAACACCCACCATATTTTGTGGTTCATTTGAAATATATGTTATAACTGCATTTTTATCTGGCAGCATTACAACATATTGACCATATAAACCATCCATACGATATGAATTAGAGCAAGAGTTCATCCATATTTGATAGCCGTATCCTTGATGATGGTCTGCCGTAGCAAAATAAGGATTAAAATCGTTGGTCTTTATTTGGACAGATGTTGCTTGTTCAATGTAACTTGAAGGAATCAGTTGCTTACCTTTCCAGACACCTTTATCGAGAATTAATTGCCCGAATCTGGATAATTGTTCTGCTGTTAAATATAAACCTGAGAATCCCTGTGGAATTCCTTTTGGACATGTATCCCATTTAGGTTTTGGTATGTCTAAATGTTTAAATATTCTTCTATCTAAGTATTCATCCAAGTTACTTCCTGTAGTAATACTTATTATTTTGGAAAGCATATAGGTTGCGGCATTGTTATATGTAAAATGAGTACCTGGTTTAAATACAATCGGTTCATCAAAGAATAATTGTGAAATATCCCATTCCTGACCACTACTCCAATCAGCCTTCATAACTGGGCATTCTGCATGTCCAGTTCCCATGCAAAGCAAATCATGAATAGTCATCTCTTTTAGGTATTCATTCATTGGGTCATGTTGTATATCTGAGAAAAAATCTATAACATGGTCATTAATTTTAAAGTAACCCTCTCTAATGGCAATACTGACTGCCATTGATGTAAATGTTTTGCTTACTGAATATAAAAGAGCAGGCTTTTCTTCTTCAAAATCATGTTTTGCAATTATATTTCCATTGTTCCTAACAACTACATTCAGAACATGAAGATTCTTACTATTTACAGACAAAATCAAATCATTCAATATTTCATTATTCATTGTAACTCTCTCCATTAAATATATATTTCTTAACAATCCTTAATTCGTATAATCCTACTTATGAGTAGTTTTAAATGTATTGAAATAGATAAATTATAACATTAGTGATAACTTGTTTAAATGTAATGCTTCACACACTTCATACCAATGTTATCAAAAATATTTTGAAGTTTTTGCACCAGAACCCAAAATACTGTATCAAAATAATTCTTAATATTATTAGTAAAACACCTTTTGTTACACAGAAATCTGATAATGGAAATAAAATACAGACTATAATCCAAAATTACATGTATCTCGGCTGAACCCCAGATACAACAATTCTTACAGGGAAAATAAAAAACAGTGAGTTCATATCTCACTGTTTTTTATTTATCGTTAGCTCTAGGATGCATCTGAGTTGGTTTCATAACATTAACTTTAATACCATTTGCAAGTAATTCTTGGATAGTGAAAATTTTACGATTTCTTTCTTTTACGAGCTCTAATTTTCTGAGTAAGCGATCACGAAGAATATGCCCAATATGTTTAAATTTATATTTATCTTCAATTTTATCATGAAGTACTTCTGAGAAAGAATCTTCATAATAAGAATGCGAGATTTTTACCTCAGTTAATTTTCCGTGTTCCACAGTTGTTCCCAGCACATAATAATAGTTTGAGTACTCATCAGAAATTATATCCAAAGCAAAACTAATTTCGTTAATATCATTATTTGCTTCTATGCTTATTGATTGTCCTTGGCTCATATATCTTCCTCCTTTTACTGTATTAATCAATTGTACCATATATATACAAAAATACCGAAACGTTTGTTCTTATTATTAGAAAGTTACATCTTTAAGTGACCTTTATTGTCTATAAAAGTATACCTTTACAGATACATAGGGAACTATAAAAAACCACGTCTATAAACATCCGTTTATTTTATATACCTTTACAGACATAATTGTTATAATTATCAATGAGGTGTAGCATATGAAACATAAAAAATTTGGATATGTGCGAGTTTCGAGTAAAGATCAAAACGAAGAACGGCAAATTCAGAATATGAAGAATTTAGGGATAGAAGAACGGGATATTTTCATAGATAAAGAATCTGGAAAAAATATGGAGCGAGAGAATTATCAAATGCTAAAACGTCTTGTTCGTACAGGAGATACCATTGTGTTTGATTCCTTGACAAGACTTGGAAGAAATATGAATGATACATTAGGAGAATTTAGATATTACGAAAAACATAAAGTAAATTTACAATTTATAAAGGAACCATACATTAACGTCAATTACACTGGAGAAAGTACAAATGATGTTATTCAGAGCGCAATTCAAAAAGCAACACTGACAATATTATCTGCCTTTGCAGAAAAAGAGCGCATTGATATTAAACAACGTCAAGCTGAAGGAATTGCTCTTGCCAGAAAACAAGGTAGACGTTTAGGACGTCCGCCTGTCGAAATAACAGAAGAATTTACGGATGCTTACAAGGAATGGAAATCTGGTTCAATTACAGCAGTAGGAGCCATGAAAAAGTATGGCATCAAACGTTCTTCTTTTTATAAGCTTGCTAAACAGTATGAGGAAAGAATGAAAGAATAGAGAGACAAAATTTTAATTTGTTAAGATAGTAATTGAGGTAGCACCAACATTCGTTAAAATGTGGGTGGGCCCCCTTTTAGCAAAACCGGAGTGGAAATGATGAGTATAAATAGTTTTGTGGGATTGATAAAGGACGAATTATTAAAAGAGGTAAGCATAAGAAGTGAGGATGAATTCGAGCCTGTAGTAGTTAAAGATATTCCTAGACTTTGGAAGTGTTTAGGGACAGGTAATTATGCCGCAGTATTTATGCACAAAGAATACAAAGATTGGGTAGTGAAAGTTTACGCGCGAGAAGGAGAAGGAATTGAAAAAGAGTCAGAAGTATACCGAAGAATCGGAAATCATCCTTCTTATTCGAAGCTTATATATAAAGGAGAAAATTTCATAGTATTGAAACGTTTAAAAGAAATTACCTTATACGATGCTATTCATAAGGGGATTAAAATTCCTAAGCAGGTAATCCTTGATATCAATGAAGCTTTAGAGTATGCAAGGGAACAAGGATTAACTCCTTGTGATGTTCACGGGAAAAATGTGATGATGGAAAACGGAAGGGGATATGTAGTCGATGTATCTGATTTCTTAAAAACAAAAGAAGATAGTAAGTGGAGAGACCTAGAAAAGGCATATTTTACATTTTACTTGCCTTTCATTTATAAATTGCCTTTCCCTGTTAAAATACCGTATTTCATGTTAAACATTGTTAGACGTTCATATAGAAAATATAAGAAGCTTAAAAAGAAATTCAAATTGTAAAAGGACCACATACTTATCTTTAGGTTAGATAAGTGAACCACTAGTAAACAAAAGGACCGTACATTTTAGATATGTCTAATATGTACGGTCCTAATTTTATAACTTCATGAAGGCGTACAGCCAACATTTTAACGAAAATATACGCTAAGCAAAATTCGACATGAAAAAACGTTGATTTTACTACTCTAAGGGAATCATCTAATCTCAAAAACGTATGTTTATGAACAGAGCATAGAATTCAATAATATCAAGGGTTTCTAGCTATAATCACGTTCATAAAGTGTGTACATAATTCAATGTTCAATTAATCTTTGAATTTTATCTTTCTGAACATGTATTTATCTATTAAAAATGCTGCCAGGATAAGGTTTTG
Source organism: Bacillus sp. JJ864 (assembly GCF_036963045.1). Classification (NCBI taxonomy): domain Bacteria; kingdom Bacillati; phylum Bacillota; class Bacilli; order Caryophanales; family Bacillaceae; genus Bacillus; species Bacillus sp. JJ864. The sequence continues at coordinate 3,913 of NZ_JBALLY010000009.1, forward strand.
TATCCCTTAGCGTACAATTTTCCCAGAATGATATAGTGACCCCTATGAGCTTAACTTGATAGCGATGTGGCGGTACCCTATTTAGAAAGAGATGTTATCTTTCACCAGCACTTCTTGTTTAATAATTACATGAAAAAAAGCTTCCAATGTATTGGCTCAGTTACTAATATGTAAACTATTACAACATCATAAAGCCCTGTCAATATAAACAAGGCGAGAGATGTTAAGATGTATATTCCTGCATATCCTCCCTTTTCCTCTGAACCATAATACGCAATCAGTCCGAATACAAAAGACATCACAAGGAATACCATCTGTAAAATATCAAGTACAATCGATATTCTCATCTCAGCAGGAGTAAAATTACTGCCAGCATCATTAGCAGAATAGTTATAATTTCCATATAAAAATATTAATACCCAAGTAATAAAAAACAACATCATACAAAGTAATGCTAAGGTGTTATATTTGTTTGAACGCATTTCTTTTCCTCCTTGTATTTATGCTTAATATAACTAAAAAGGGGTTCCGGTGCAAAAACTTCAAGATACATGCAAGTAACTTCTAAATCTTGGACATACTGATACTATTACTCTAAAAAAGGTGTGTGATCGGTATGAAAAAGGAAAATTTGTTCAAATGGAAGCATTATCAACCTGATATGATTTTATTAACTGTGAGATGGTACCTACGGTACAACCTCAGTTTTCGTGATTTGGTAGAAATGATGGAGGAACGAGGTTTGTCTATTGCTCACACCACCATTATGCGTTGGGTGCATCAATATGGACCTGAATTAGACGAAAGAGTACGACGTCATCTTAAGACGACAAATGATTCCTGGAGAGTCGATGAAACGTATGTGAAAGTAAAAGGTCAATGGATGTATTTATATCGCGCAGTAGATTCTGAAGGAAACACCATTGATTTTTATCTAAGTGAATCAAGAGATAAACAAGCAGCCAAGCGCTTTTTCAAGAAAGCCTTGGCTGCTTCTCATATTTGTAAACCTCGTGTTATAACAGTAGACAAGAACCCAGCCTATCCCGTAGCGATTCAAGAGTTAAAAGAAGAGAAACGTATGCCTGAAGGCATACAAATAAGGCAAGTTAAATATCTCAATAATATAGTGGAACAGGATTACCGTTTCATTAAGAAACGTGTACGTTCTATGTTAGGATTCAAGTCATATGAAACAGCCACTTCTATATTGAGCGGCGTTGAAGCCATGCATATGATGAAAAAAAGACAACTTAACCTACAGGTGAAGTCTGCTCAAAATGAAGTTGGGTTCATACATAAGTTGTTTGGAATTGCATCATAATCTGTCATTGAATAGGCCATGTAGGTTCTATATCTCTATCAAATGGTTTTTGCACCAGAACCATATTAAGATATTTTTGGTTCTTATACCATAGAACATTGCCTATTCATTTCTAAAAAATCAATAGTGTGTACCTGCCACGCCTTTTCTTATAACCGCCCAAAGCAAAAAAAGGATGGGCTATTACATTTTAATAAAAATATACGCTTCCATAAAAACAAAACCGACTCCAAAAAGGAGCCGGTTTTGTCTTTATTTACTAGCAACGTGGGAAATGGAAAAAATCAATAATTGCATTTAAAATAGCATCTAATACAGGTGTTTTCATCTCAATCACTCCTTTTTATTTTCAAATCCATATATTTATATTATATAATAATTGGAGATTTTTTTAAATCTTTTTTTGTTATTAATTTACATATGATTCAACTTCATACTTCTTATACCTAATATACCAATGGGGTTTAGAACACAAAAAAGGAAGTATTTTTCTAAACTCTTACATACTACAAAGTAACGACACAAACAAAAAAACAATTTACGATTATATTGTCCTACAAAGGAAGCGAGCATCCTGAAAAGCGGATATCATCTGAAGATATACTAACAATTAATAGTATTGAAGGCTACATGAAAGAACATTTTATCAAAAATTAGAAAGCTTACTAGAAAAAAATTCCTTAATTGTATTTTTTCTAAAAATTAAATAGAAAACATCAAATATTCTGTTTTTTATTTCTAAAAATTCACAATATTTACAAAACTATAAAAGCGATATACATTTAAGTTGTACCAAAAAAATCCAAGCAAAGAGGAGATGGTTGTATGTTCAAGAAGTTAGTAGTAGGAGCATTAGCAGCTGGTTTTGCATTAACTGGAGGATTGGGAACGATATCAGCAAGTGCAGAAAAGGCAGAAAAAGATTATACGATTAAATCATTCGAGTATTTAACTGTAGATGAACAGAATGTGAACACCTTGGCCAAAGTGAATAACCAATCTAACAAAGACATAAAGGTAACCATAGTTTTACCTAAACAGAATAACAAGGGAGATTGGTTAGCATATGGTTTTACGAGCAAAGAAGCTTTGGATGCTTTTATTGAAAAAGATAAGCACAGCTTTAAAAATGTAACACAACCTCAACATGAAAATGTAATTAAGCCTCTAGGAAGCGGTCCTGGAAGTACCGATTTCTATGAGCATGCAAATAAAGGCGGACAGTATATTTATTGGAGTAGTGGATTTACAAACTTATCTTCTAGCTGGAATGACAGAATTTCCTCCTTAAGTACAGCGTCACCTTCTGCAAGCTACGCAACAACGCTGTGGGAGCATACTTCATCTCAGGGATATGGCCAAGGAGTCATGTTTAGACATTATGAGTGGTATGGTAAAACTGCTAATATGGATGCGTATTGGAATGATAGAGCTTCAGCAATTCAAATCACAAAGAATCCATGATAAGTAACGAGAGATTCCAATTGATCATGTGAATAAGTTTCAAAATCACTATTCTCTCATCAATTTAGAAGAAACGGGAGAATAGTGATGTTTTTGTGTACAGAAACACTTCATTATTCGTGAACATAACAACCTACTTATAAAAAGAAAAACCTGTATCAATGATTACTCAGTAATCCCGCGATACAGATTTCTTTTATTATATATAATCAACAACTACTTCATTTAACTTCGCAAAAACCCACCTTCTGAGTTCATCACTTGACCAGTGATCCACTTCGCATCGTCACTCGCAAGAAATACCACGATGCGTGCTGCATCTTCCGGCATGCCAATGCGTCCCATTAAAAATTTAGGCAACAGGTGTTTTCTAATTTCATCATTCATCCAAGTTGAATCTGTTGGTCCTGGGTTTACCGCGTTAACCGTAATCCCTAAAGGAGCAAGCTCTGCCGATAACGACTTCGTAAAAGCGGCAATTGCTCCTTTTGTTGCAGCATACGCTAATTCCCCAATCATTGGTCCTAACTCTTGTCCAGATGTCATATTAATAATTCTTCCTCCATCTCTATTCGCTTTCTCAAAGCGACGAGCGAATTCCACACAAAGAAGAAAAGTTGCTCTCATATTTACAGCATAATGATTATCAAGTATATGAGCATCCAACTTTGCATATCCATCATCTGTTGAATATGCTGCGTTATTCACTAAAATCGATAGAGAACCAAACTGCTTGGAAACAGTCTCCATTATTTCAAATGCAGCATTTGCATCTGACAGGTCAATTTCTAAACTGTCACAGCGAACTCCGCATTCCAACATCTCTTTTTGAAATTTCTCTGGCCAATCAATTTCAGACTGCCAATGCGTAAAGAAGATATCTATACCTCGAGAAGCCAATTCACGACATATAGCCGTGCCGATCCCTCTTGGACTACTTACTCCTGTTACAAGAGCAACTTTATTTTGTAAATGTGTCATTTCATATTCCCCCTAATAAATAGGGACACGATGATATGTGTAAATAGAGATGTATTACTCTCATCACAAATAAAAGCCGATACACACAGGTATCCGCCTAGTAAATGGAACGATCACTCCACACCATGCATCCCTTGTATGATTATTGTTTCAATAAATAGACAGACTCCACCCTTGTTATGTATAGGACAAGCACGCTATTTATTTCATTTCGTAATCATTACAACATTTGCCACATGTAGAATCTCAATTCCCCTTTCATTACATCTCTACCATTATTATACTTTCATTGCTAGTGATAATCAATATATTGATTGCTACCAGTCACCTCTTCTTCTATACTTACTCCTTTACTCGCTTTGCATAGGAATTTATCCGTTGCAAAGCGAATTCCAGCAATAAATTGAATCAATTTTTGTTTATCAAGGGTGCCTACGTCTATCTTTAATCCAAATCAAAAATCCGATTTTTTATAGAATCAATTTCATAAGCAGTTAACATGCGAGAAATATAAATGACAGGAGTCCTTATATCTGATAAATGACAATTGCTAATGATAAAATCATATTTCATATCATAGTTAGGAATTTTATGTATACTTACATTTTCCCCGAGGCTTTGTTTCAACTTCCTATAAATAAGATTTTTGTCAATGGTTGTCCCAGACAGTACGAGTGCAATGTTGATTTCATTACAGATTGAGTTGAGAACTGCAGTTGTATGAGAAGCGATATATCTTATTTCATCTTTCGTAAATTGTTTCTCATTGTCTGTTTCATTCCAACGTGAAATGAGAGATACGTTTTCCTTATAATTTCGTAATAATATACTGTCCGAAGAATGGATTGGATCAAAGATATGACTAATCGAGAAATTAAGTTCTCTGGAGATACACACCTTATAAAAATATGGAATGACTTCCACTATTAATTTCCCCTTTAGTTCACTCGATAATGGATTGTCTATTAAAAGAGTATCAATGAAATTCATGAACTTTTTATAAAGCTCCTGATCACATGCACTTACATACTCAAGCGTTGCCTTCCCCTGTGAACTTGTGTTTATTAATCCAAAAAATAAAAATACATGCAAGGCATCTCTTTCATATTTTGGAAATTCGATTTTATAATAATTCTCAATTTCTGTAATAATTTCATTGAGGCACTTTAATTGCTTGTGACTATAGATAGGCTTGCCTGTTACCTCTTTCGTTACACAATGTCTATTAAAAAATCGATTAATAAAAACAAAAACAATACTGCGTAACAATAAAATATCCATAGGAACTTCGTTACTATAGAGGATCGCTAGCACTTTTTTTCTTAAATCAACCGGCAAGAAAGGTCTATCGGAAAATTGTTGTGTAAAGTAAAAGAAAGCAATATAGTAATATCTTATATTGATTTCATCTCCTTCAAGTTGAAGATCCCTGAATTTAATATTTAACCCGCTTTTATTTAACATTTTATTATAATCTTTTAAATGGGCTCTCAAAGTTAACTTATTCATATATAGAATTTGAGACCATTTTTCTAATGTGTAATATTTATTATGAAAGATTTCTAACATCACTTTATAAAGTGCACTTTCTGTCAAATAAGAATGAATCACAGGTAATATCGACTCTTCCACTGGCTTGATTAAAATGTATCCTCTCGTTTTCACGCTAATAATTTTCCAGTTTTCGGGCAATTGCTTTTTTAATTGTGAAATATCATTTCTGATTGTTCGTGTCGAGCACTGCAACAGATCTGCAAGCTTTTGAGACGATACTAATTTTTGCTCATTATTTAAAGCCTCGAGTATCTTGATTTGTCTTTTTATTGCTTTATCATCTATTAAACTACAAATAAAATTATGCATACATATATTACCTTTCTTTAAAACCATCAAAAATGTAAACATCAATTATAAATCAACATTGCTAATAAATGCTAGTTATTAGAATTTTTTCATGAATTGTTGATAATTTTCTGCCAATCAAAATGTCATGGTACACCCTATAAACACTATGCACACAAATACAATAATGAAAATACCCTTTTTTTCAGTTATTAAAGGAAAAAATACTAATTTTAAACATTTTGTGAAGTGATATGCTTATATTACAAAAGTTACTTGACCAACTTTTCTATTCGTAATGTTATAACATGTAGAAGTGTTTCATTAGAGACGCATCCTTTAATGGGACAACACAAAAAGCCATGTTACTCTATGAAGGGTATCATGGCTTTTTATGTTGTAGCTATATTATACAATGGAATTGTTGGCACCACATTCATTAGGTGTATCTTCTTCAGCAATGTAACAATCACAAAATCCTTGTTACTTAAAAGTTAGTTTCATTACATATCATTAACCCACTTTTACATTTCACCTTTGCAGAATAACGAGAACCGACAGAAGATATTTAATATAAATACATTCATAACAAAAACGCGATCAATTTCTAATCCTCATTTAGGAATTGATCGCGTTTTTCTAAATAAATAGGTTGGTAAATTCACTTCACTTGGTGTTTCCACACTTTTCAATGGTATGAGTATCTATATTTTTATGAACAGCATTTACATTTCCTTTCAGCTTAAACGTACAAACACAGAAATATATAATCGAAAGAATAGATACACATATCCATAAATTATATACATAAGAAGTTTCCCATACCCCTATAAGGGAAAGAAGAGCAGGGCAAGTTAGTGTAACCCATGACTGTACAAAAGCTATTTTTCCAATATAATGATTGATGCTCTTTTTCTGGGCATTAGAAACAAAAAATAAGAACCATAGAAATGCCCACATAAACCAAGTTAACGCATTAACTATATCATGAAAATGTATAATAGCTACAATCATGTAGAATAGTGCAATAATCGCTACCCAAAGAGAAAACCAGCCTAATCCATCACCCTTCAATCCTGCAATGAAAGTAACTCCTACATATAAATAAGTTAAGCCAAACAAAAAAGTAGCTGCATATAAATAGACTGTCCAATTACTTTGATCAGATACTACAATTAAATAGAAAGGAATAATAATTTGCAATACACCTACAAATAAATTAAAAACACCTGCACTCTTTTCGTCCGCTTTTCCTAGCATCACAAGGCTATTTAAAAAGAGCGCTGCACCAGAAATCAATAATCCTACATTACCCATATATATTCTTGTGAAAAACAAAACTGTTTTTCACAACGATACCTCCTCACATCATACATTCATTTTTTCATAGTTTTAACGATAAAAAGCAATTCCTCTTCTCCAATAACATGTGGCAGAGGAACTGCTTGTATTTAGAAAAATTTACAACAGACCGTACATTTGAAATGCATATAAATTTTCAATTAAGCGCTTCCGAAAAAAGTATGCATTAAGTTATGAAAACGATATCAATATCGTAACAGCATTCAATACAAAAGTAAATAATACAAAAAATAGTAAAATTTAAACGACCAAAATCATCGCATACCAATAACTTTGTGTGCCTTCAATCGATACATCACTCCACAAATCGCCCATACTCTTTCAAAAACCGCAGCTTCACTACCCCAACAGGCCCGTTCCGATGCTTTGCCACATGAATTTCTGTCACATCTTTGTTCTCTGTTTCCTTATCATAATAATCCTCCCGGTACATGAACATAATGATATCGGCATCTTGCTCAATCTGTCCTGTCTCCCTTAGATCAGATAAAAGCGGGCGCTTATCGTTTCGCGATTCAACCGCACGGGATAGTTGTGACAGTGCTACGACGCACACATTTAAATCACGAGCGAGCAATTTCAGTTTGCGAGAGATTTCACTCATTTCTTGAAATCTATTTCCTCTATACTTCGAGTCGCCTGTAATGAGCTGTAAGTAATCAATGATGACGAGCAGCTTTTTATTTGGATACTTTCGTTTTAGCTTGCGGACTTGCACCCAAATGTCCTGCGTTGTCACCCCTGCTTTATCGTAAATCTCTAGCGGGAGCTCCCCAATTTCTGCAAATGCCTGGCTTGTTTTCTCCCAGTCTTCAATTGTGAAACGATTCTTCTGATTTTTCAGCCTCTTCCCTGATACCCCGCCAGCACAGGAAACCATCCGTTTTAATAGTTGCTTATCGCTCATCTCTAAAGAAAACAACCCAACTGCTGCACCTGACTTTGCCGCATGAAACGCAATATTTAAAGCGAACGCTGTTTTTCCTACGGAAGGCCGCGCGCCAATCACAACAAACTCGCCACCTTGCAAGCCGCACGTCATCTTATTTAAAGAGGAAAAGGCCCTGACCGCTACTATACATAGCCAGTCCCTCTCGACCACTAAAAAAATGCTTTTCTATCGGTTTTTCATAGAGTGACTGAGTAGTTACAAAATTTCTTTTTATTACGGCCTCTTGTACTTCTTTTTACACAGCGTACTCCACTAACGCTCCTAGTTTTCTCTTCAAATTTCCAAAAAACAGGCGTGTGATTTTCCTCACTTCTTATTCATTATCTCTATGTTACATTATTCTTGAGAATTAATATCATTTATTTCCGAGGTGAGAGTGATGACAAAGATAATTGATTTTAGTCAAACCGTTTGCGATTTGGCTAACAAACACCCTGAGATCATCCCTATCTTAAAAGAACTAGGTTTTGAACAAATAACAAAACCGGGCATGCTGAACACAGCCGGCCGGGTGATGACTATTCCAAATGGCTGCCGGATGAAGGGTATTTCGTTCGATGTAGTTAAAAAAACTTTTGAAAATAATGGATTTAACATTAAAGAATAGAGGAGAATTCTTATGAGCGAAATAATTAACAATCGTGAACAAGAAAGTATAAATAAATTTGAAAGACAGGCTATCTTAAAGGAAATTATTAAAAATCTTCATAATGGAAAAAGTGTGGAAGAAGTGAAGGCTCAATTTGAAGAAGCAGTCGGGAATATTACCGTCGCGGAAATTTCAAAGCTTGAACAGGCACTCATGGAAGAAGAAGGAATTCCAGTGGAAGAAGTACAACGTTTATGCTCGGTGCATACAGCTATTTTTAAAGGTTCCATTGAAGAAATCCATCGATCCGATAAACCCGAAGATCAAGCTGGGCATCCAATTCATACATTTAAGCTTGAAAACAAAAAAATTGATAAGCTTGTTAACTTCAAACTTCAACTTCACTACGAACGTTTCAAGAAAGAAGATAGTGCAGAAAACATTTATAAACTAATTGAAGATTTAAATCTGTTGTTGGATGTGGATAAACACTACAGCCGTAAAGAAAATTTACTTTTCCCTTATTTAGAGAAATATGGAATTTTTGGACCTACACAAGTAATGTGGGGAATCGATGACGTCATTCGTAACGCCATTAAAGATGTGAAACAAACATTAACAAACTATAACGGAGATAAAAAGACGGTCTTAGACGGCATTTACTTTGTCATCCGTGAGGTAACTGAAATGATTTTTAAAGAGGAAAACATTTTGTTTCCAATGGCACTTCAAACTCTTACAGAAGATGAATGGATTAAAATCGCTCATGAAAGTGATGAAATTGGCTATTGTTTAACAGGTCCTGCGAGTGTATGGAAACCTGAAAGAAAAGCAGTGCAAGAGCAGGCTATGTCTGAAGGGTTCATTCGTTTAGAAACAGGCATACTATCTTTACAACAACTAGATATGATGTTGAACCACTTGCCTGTGGATATTACGTACATTGATCAAGATGATGTTGTACGTTACTTCTCTCATGGAAAAGAACGAATCTTTGCTCGCACAAAAGCGATAATCGGCAGAACAGTTCAAAACTGCCATCCTCCGAAAAGCGTTCATGTCGTTGAAAAGCTCTTGGAAGACTTTAAATCTGGAAACAAAGATTGTGAAGATTTCTGGATTAAGTTAAAAGATAAATATGTATACATTCGCTATTTCGCTATACGGAGTGAAGATGGAGAATACATGGGCACCCTTGAATTCACACAAAATATCAACCCAATTCAAGAAATCCAAGGGGAAAAACGCATTCTCTCATAAGGCGAAACTCTTATCAGCCCTTATCAATCGGACTTTTATGCCCCCCACCTAACTTCTTTATTTTACTGAATGTTGAGGTGGGGGTTTTCTTGGTTTAGAAGCCTCATTGACTTAAGACTTCCTATTTTTGGTTAACCAACACACCTAGTACTGACCGTTTCTACGCATGACCAAATCCTCTCCCTAAGGTTTTCAATTTATCTTTATATTCTAAGCTCTAAAAGTTGCATAACATCTTAATATAGTCATAGAATTAATCTGTAGTTGAAGATAGATAAAGAGCGGGTAAACTGAAGAAAAAAGAAAAAACTAAAAAAATTAGAAACGGAAAATGGAGAGATGAATTAAATGTTCAAGATCATCAAACATTTAAAACCATTTGTTGCTTCCATCATTGCAGTTGTATGTCTCTTAACTGTACAAGCAGTATGTGACCTATCGCTGCCAGACTACATGTCTAACATTGTCAATGTAGGGATTCAACAAAAAGGTGTCGAAAACGCAGTACCTGAAGTCATTCGTAAAAGTGAGATGGATAAACTTACGCTCTTTATGAATGACAAAGAGAAGAAAACAATAACTGACAACTATGTACTGTTAGATAAGAACAATCTTTCTCAAAGTGAACTGAAAAATGACTTAAAAGATTATCCAAAGCTTGATAAAGAACCACTTTATAAGCTACATACAACGGATAAAAATACAATCAGTGAACTGAACGATCTCTTTGGAAAACCGATGTTAATTACACAAGGAATTGAAAAAGGCGGCACTGACAGTAAAACAGAGATGAAGCTTCCGCCAAATACAGATCCTTTCACAGTCATTGCCAAACTTCCTCAAGATCAAATCAATGCGATGAAAGAAAAAGCGGATGAAAAGTTTAAAAAGATGCCAGGCAGCATGATAACACAGGCCGCTGTTTCATTCATTGAGAATGAGTATAAAACGATTGGTATCGATACAGGTAAACTTCAATCCAATTATATTCTCACTTCGGGCGGGAAAATGCTGCTTTTATCATTAGTAAGTATGGCAGCTACCGTTATCGTAAGTTTACTAGCAGCAAAAGTGTCGGCAGGACTCGGCAGAGATCTTCGAAAGAAAGTATTTCGAAAAGTTACAAGCTTCTCGAATGCGGAGTTTGATAAGTTTTCCACTGCCTCTTTAATCACAAGAAGTACAAATGATATCCAGCAAGTGCAAACACTGATGGTCATGATGCTTCGAATCGTATGCTATGCACCAATTTTAGGCATAGGCGGCATGATTAAAGTGCTGAACACAGACCTTTCAATGGGCTGGATTATCGGCGTTGCGGTCATCGCAATTTTAAGCTTAGTTATCGGTTTATTTAGCGTCGCCATCCCTAAATTTAAAATGATTCAAAAGTTAGTCGATAAAATTAACTTAATCACGCGTGAATCGTTAACAGGCATGCTTGTCATTCGTGCATTTAACAATCAAAAGCATGAAGAAAAGAAATTTGAAAAAGGAAATCAAGATTTAACAAAAACAAATTTATTTGTCAGCCGTTTAATGTCATTTATGATGCCAATGATGATGCTGATCATGAATGCTGTTACGTTACTCATTATTTGGGTTGGATCGCACCAAGTAAACATGGGAAATATGCAAGTTGGTGATATGATGGCGTTTATGCAATATACAATGCAAATTATCATGGCCTTCTTAATGATTTCAATGGTATCGATTATGGTTCCACGTGCTTCTGTATCCGCACAGCGTATTGCCGAAGTTCTAGACACTGACGTTTCTATTCGCGATGCAAAAGAAACAAAAACATTTGCGTCAGACAAGAAAGGTTACGTTGAATTTAAAGATGTTAGCTTTAAATATCCAGGTGCAGAAGAAGATGTGCTTTCTCATATCACCTTTACCGCAAAATCTGGTGAAACAACGGCTTTCATTGGAAGTACAGGCAGCGGGAAATCAACATTAATTAACTTAATTCCGCGCTTTTACGATGTAACCAGCGGCCAAATTTTAATCGACGGCACTGATATTAGAGAAGTATCTCAGAAAGAATTACGAGAGAAAATCGGTTATGTACCGCAAAAAGGAGTTCTCTTCTCGGGTACAATCGAAAGTAATCTGAAATACGGTAAAAAAGAAGCGACCGAAGAAGAACTAGCAAAAGCGTCAGAAATCGCTCAAGCGATGGAGTTTATTCACGCGAAACCAGAAACCTTCCGTACAGAAATATCACAAGGTGGTACGAACGTTTCCGGTGGTCAAAAACAACGACTTTCTATCGCGCGTGCTCTTACGAAGCAATCGGAAATCTTCATATTTGATGATAGTTTCTCAGCTCTTGACTTTAAGACAGACGCGCTACTACGCAGAGCTTTAAACAATGAACTTGCAGGAAGTACGATTTTACTTGTTGCCCAAAGAATCAGTACGATTATGAATGCAGATAAGATCATTGTACTGGATGAAGGAAAAATCGTCGGAACTGGTACTCATGAAGAGCTTATGGAGAACTGTGAAGTTTATAAGCAAATTGCTTTATCACAACTTTCAAGAGAGGAGTTGTCATCATGAGCGATAAAAAAATAGAAAATAGAAAACAAGGTGGCCCTGGTCCTGGCGGCGGTGGTCATATGGGCGGCGGCATGCGAAAGATTGAGAAAGCAAAGAACTTCAAAGGAACGATGAATAAGCTCCTTCAATACTTGAAGCCCTATAAATTATCAATCTTAATCGTTATCTTTTTCGCAATCGGTAGCGCAGCCTTTACAATCGTTGGTCCAAAAATTTTAGGAAAAGCGACAACAAAACTTTTCGAAGGACTCGTAAGCAAAGTAACAGGAGCACCAGGTGCCGCAATTGACTTTACCTATATCGGAAACATTGTCATTTTACTCCTTGGATTATATATACTGAGCGCTACGTTTGGCATTATCCAAGGCTATATCATTTCTGGAGTAGCTCAAAAAGTATCTTATAACTTCAGAAAAGAAATTGATGAGAAAATTAACCGGATGCCGCTGAAATACTTTGATAAAACAACGCACGGAGAAGTATTATCGAGAATTACAAATGACGTAGATACGGTGAGCCAAACGTTAAATCAAAGTATGTCGCAAATTATCACATCAGTGATTACAATCATCGGTGTACTCATCATGATGTTATCCATCAGCTGGCAAATGACATTAGTGGCACTCTTAATCTTGCCAGTATCGATGATGCTCATCATGGCAGTCGTAAAACGATCACAAAAATACTTCAAATCCCAGCAAGAATATTTAGGACATGTAAACGGGCAAGTTGAAGAAATTTACAGTGGTCACAATATCGTCAAAGCCTTTAACACAGAAGAAGAAGAAGTGAAAAAATTCGAAGAGGTAAACAATACCCTTTACCACTCGGCATGGAAGTCCCAATTTTTATCCGGAATGATGATGCCGATTATGATGTTTATCGGTAACATCGGTTACGTAGCCGTATCGATTTTAGGTGGATGGCTTGCTGCAAAGAGAACAATTGCAGTTGGCGATATTTTAGCCTTCGTTCAATATGTAAGAAACTTTACGCAGCCAATCGCTCAAGTAGCGCAAATTGCAAACGTGCTCCAATCGACAGCTGCTGCTGCCGAAAGAGTCTTCGAATTTTTAGAAGCAGAAGAAGAAATATCAGAATCAGAAAATCCAGTGAAGCTGGAAAAAGTAAACGGAGAAGTTACTTTCAAAGATGTTGAGTTTGGTTACAATCCAGATAAAACGATCATCAACAACTTCTCAGCTGGTATCAAACCTGGCCAAAAAGTTGCAATCGTCGGCCCAACCGGTGCGGGTAAAACAACGATCGTAAAACTATTAATGCGTTTCTACGACGTAAACAGCGGTGCCATCTGCATCGACGGTCACGACATAAAAGACTTTACGCGCGAAGACTTGCGCAGCATGTTCGGTATGGTACTCCAAGACACATGGCTATTTAACGGCTCCATCATGGAAAATATCCGTTACGGTAGACTCGATGCAACCGACGAAGAAGTCATCGAAGCAGCGAAAGCCGCACACGTACACAGCTTCGTCAAAACATTACCAAACAAATATCAAATGGAACTAAACGAAGAAGCAAGCAACGTATCCCAAGGACAAAAGCAATTACTCACAATTGCCCGTGCCCTTCTAGCGGATCCAAAAATCTTAATACTCGACGAAGCAACAAGCTCCATCGACACGCGTACAGAAGTACTCATTCAAAAAGCGATGGAAAACCTCATGAAAGGCCGAACAAGCTTCATCATCGCTCACAGATTATCAACAATCCGTGATGCCGATCTAATCCTTGTTATGAAAGACGGGGATATTGTAGAACAAGGTAATCATGAAGAGTTGTTGAAGGCTGATGGGTTTTATGCTTCGCTTTATAATAGTCAGTTTGAGAGTGCGGATGCTTCTTGAATTTAAAGAGAACACTCCTCTGTTTTTAGAGGAGTGTTTTGTTTTGGGTATGGTATTTGATAATAAGGATAACCGTAATGCCCCTGCTAATAGTTGCTTTTTCATTTGTTTCTCTAACCTAATTTTTCCCCTTGCAATAACAATTAATTACTATATTTTAGTATATGATTTTCATCAAACTACCTCAAGTGCTCTAAAATTTGCAACATGCGCAAAAATGGATTTCCTAAATCATTTGTGTTGAGTGCCGCGAATGATTTCATTTCATCAACACAGTTCGTATATTCCTTATTTATTATAAGCTGTAATGTTTCTACCTTACGAAGTTCATTCGTTATATATCCTTCTGGTACATATGGTGACCAAAACATGTATACTCGATTAGGAAAGTCATTTAATAGTAGCGATGCGTATTCCTTCTGCACTTCATGTTTTTTCTTAATCTTCTCTACCGTTTGTTGATTAGACCCATACAGCAATCCACGAATATGAGTTGTTACTTCACAAAGGTAGGCCGTTTTGGTCTTTAAATTCAAACCTACTACATCCAATTCACTTAATCCTGGATCCCTACCATGCTTTGCATTTACTTGTGCCAACAGACTGAACTGACCACCAGCTCTAAAGAATTATCCATCAGAAGATGAAGTTGAACCATCTCCCCAATGAGAAGAGAACTGGTATTTATGCTAAAAATCAGTAATTGCTTCAAGAGCTTTGGAATAATTTTCATCCCTTATATACCAATCCGATATCCAAGCTAATTGTGTATAAGATATATTTGGACATGCATCTGCCATTTTTGATAGACCAAGATTAATTCCATCAGCCAAAATAGCTGCGAATAATATGGATTTATCCTTTGGCTCAGTTTGAGTATGAAGATGAACAAAATATTTGCTAAAATGTGTCCAGCTATCTACTTCTACCAATAGTTCTGTTAATTTAATACGTGGTAATACACTATAAATAAGTCTAGTTAGATCTTCGACTTCATCTGGAATCATTTTCTTTAATCACATGCTTGAACCATTTCGACTTAAGAAAATCCATCGGAGCTGTTTCAGGGATTTTTCTTTTTCCTGTTTGGTTGATTTCTTTCAACATCTCTAGGTCCTTAAATAACGTATGGCTCGCTTTAGAGGCTTTAAATACATACGTTCTTAATAATCTAGGTGCAAACTTCCAAAAATGTCCATAATGATTATCTAGTAGATCTAAATAATCAAATTCTGCTGGTCTGGCTAGTTCTTCAGCCTGTTTCACTGATTGTACAAATTGTTCCCATGAAATAATAGATTGTAAAGATTCAAATGGATCTTGTTCTAATTCATTTGCTTCAATGTAAAGTTTTTCCAACTTTTACGTATAAACGAACCTTTTCATTAATCGCTTTTCCGTCCTTTTGAAAATGTTCCTTATGTTTCTTTTCTCCACGATTAAACATTCTACCCATTAGTTTCTCGAGCATCTCTATTCCTTGATCTGTTAAAAAAGCATATATATGAATGAGAAAGGCCATAAGAGTTGCATGTCGTTTGAGCTCATGAAACCTGGATAAATGTTGATTGGAATAACGTGATCCTTCACGTGCCATCTGTAGCAATCGATTCTGATGCACTTCTCTACCGTTATCTAAAGGTAAATTAAATTTTGGGATAAACTCTATTCGATCTATAATCTTGTGAAAATTTTTAACAGAAACAACACCTGAAGGTTGTCGAAGCCACGATAAATACGAAAACTTGTATCCTTTTCCTACACTTAATAACTTATCTAGTTGCTTCCATTGAGAAGAAGTAAGGTTTCTATTCATAAAAGCGCACCTTCTAAAAATGATATATAAATTCCTTATAGAAGACACATGAAGCGCTCAGCCAATTACAAAACAAATTCTTTTTGTTCATTTATAATTTTAATAACTATATTTCTCAACCTATTTTATAAGATTTAACTTTTGGAAAGTTACATAAAATGGTATTTTAATTATGCTGTTGAATATTTTTTAAGGGGGATACGTATTGTAATTTTATTTCTTTACCAGTAAATCTTCAATGGAAAAAAGGTTGGTTTTATGCACAATATTCAATTAATCTTTTATGAAAGGAAGAGAAATATGAATTCTAAATCTACCATCGAAAAAGAGGTACAAAAGAGTCAATATCTTGATATTCGTAACATATGTAGCATAAATGGTTCTGCTAAATTTGATCCTAATACTAACATTACAACCTTAACAGAAGCTATAAATTCTCAAGCAGGTGCGATTGCTGGGAAAACCGCGCTAGATATGAGACATGATTTTACTCTCGTAGCAGATATATACCTAGGGTCAAGAAATGGGGCTGATGGGATTGCGATAGCATTTCATCGTGGATCAATTGGGTTTATCGGTGATAGAGGAGGAGGCTTAGGGATTCTATCAGCACCACAAGGAATAGGATTTGAATTAGATACGTATTGGACTGCATCTTCAGATGAAACAGGTGATTCATTTGGTCATGGCCAAATGAATGGACCACATGCCGGATTTGTTAGTACGGATCGAAACAGGAACTATTTAACAGCTTTAGCCCCTATGCAAAGAATTCCTGCACCTGATAATAAGTGGAGAACTCTAACTATTAATTGGGATGCACGTAACAACAAACTAACAGCAAGTCTTCAAGAGAAAAATAATGATACTTCTACTAAATCAGCTAGCCCAAGATATCGAGAATGGACGTTATTAAATCCTGCATTTGATTTAAATCAGAAATACACTTTTATTATTGGCTCAGCTACAGGGGCTGCTAATAACAAGCATCAAATCGGAATTACTTTGTTTGAAGCATACTTTACAAAACCAACTATAGAAGCAAATCCTGTTGATATTGAAATAGGTACAGCATTTGATCCGTTAAACTATGAGCCAATTGGTCTTAAGGCTACAGATGAAATAGATGGAGACATAACAGATAAAATTACAGTTGAATTTAATAATGTGGATACATCTAAACCAGGTGCATACCGTGTAACATATAAAGTGGTTAATAGCTATGAAGAAAGCGATGAAAAATCAATAGAAGTTGTAGTATATACGAAACCAACTATAGCGGCACACGATGTAGCAATTAAAAAAGACTTAGCATTTGATCCATTAAATTATGAACCAATTGGACTCAAAGCAACAGATCCAATAGATGGAGATATAACAGATAAAATCACAGTAGAATCTAATAATGTAGATACTTCGAAACCAGGTGAATATCATGTCACGTATAAAGTAGTAAATAGCTATGAAGAAAGTGATGAAAAATCAATTCTTGTTACGGTACCTGTTATTGATGATGGATGGGAGAATGGTGATCCTAAGGGATGGAAATTCTTCTCTGGTGAATCTATTACTCTAGAAGAAGATGAAGAAAATGCTCTTAATGGAAAATGGGTATTTTATTCAGATAAACATGTAGCTATATACAAACAAGTGGAGTTGGAAAACAATATCCCTTATCAAATTACAGTATATGTTAAACCAGAAGATGAAGGAACTGTGGCACACCATATTGTTAAAGTATCTTTAAAACCTGATCCTGCCGGTCCAGAAAGTGAAGAAATTCTAAATACAAGGTTAATTGGTGCGGAGCAGATACAAAAAGGATACAGAAAATTAACAAGTAATCCATTTACACCAACAACAATTGAACCCTACAAAAAGCCAATAATAGTTATTGAAAACTTTTTAGCAGGATGGATAGGTGGAATTAAAATAATTGTAGAACCTACAAAGTAAGAGTTTAAAAATTTATTTAGGAATAGACAGAAAAAACGTGCCTGGAAATGTAAACATTGGTTTTAATAAATATATTAGAAAAGAAGAAACACAGAGATTTATCACTTCTGTGTTTCTTCAAGTTTCCGCTGATTGATTTCTCGATACAGGGAACCTTGTGATATTCCAGTTCCTTCTACAATTGATACTACGTCAAGATAATAGACACAGATTTCTACCGCGCTTTCGCTCGGTGGCCTTCATAAAAAATTTTAAATAAAGAACGGTTTAAAATTTTTTATGAAGGTGAAATCAAGCTGCTGAATTTCCATACATGCGTTCAAATTCGTTCGGTGTATGATAATCCAAAGTCGAATGAATTTGTTTGATATACTAGCTCACGTTTAAGAATACCGTGAAAAGATTCAATACAAGCATTATCATAACAGTTTCCCTTTCGGCTCATACTGCCTATCATGTGGTACTTTTTTAACAGTCTCTGATATTCATGAGAAGCATACTGAACTCCTCGGTCTGAATGGTGAATGACGCCTTTCTCCGGATTTTGACGCTTGTAAGCCATGGTTAGTGCAGAGATCACCAATTCCTTTGTCATGGTTTTATTCATGGCCCAACCTACGATTTTGCGGGAATACAAGCCCATTACGCTCGCCAAATACAACCAGCCCTCATTAGTCGGAACATACGTGATATCCGCTACCCACGACTGGTTTGGTTTACTAGCCGTAAACTGTCGATCTAAAATGTTTGCACTTACTGGGTGATGATGTTTCGAATTGGTAGTAGCCTTATATTTTTTGACCGTACAAGACTTCCATTGGTTCTTTGTCATAATACGAGAAACTGTTCGCTCACTTACCTTCACGCCGCGTTTATTCAACGTTTTAGCAATTTTAACGCTGCCATAGC
>NZ_JBALLY010000010.1:0-3205 GCF_036963045.1 Bacillus sp. JJ864
CTGCACTTATTGTCTACTTTTGTTTTCAAACCTTGCACGTGGCAGGAAAAGGCCCTGACCGCTCCTATGCATCGCCAGTCCCTCTCGCCCATTTAAAAAAATGCTTTTCTGTCGGTTTTTCATAAAGTAACTGAGTAGTTACAAATAAATAAAAAAACCGTCATCATCATGACGGTTTTACTCTTTCTTATCTCCAAGCGCAAATGTAATTTCCGCTTCACATGCTACTTCACCATTTACAGTTGCGACTGCTTTTCCTTTGCCAATCGGACCGCGTACACGTGTCATTTCTACTTCTAAGCGAAGTTGATCACCTGGGCGTACTTGTCGTTTAAAGCGGCAGTTGTCAATGCCAGCAAAGAAAGCAAGACGACCGCGGTTTTCTTCTTTCTTTAAAACAGCAATTGCGCCGACTTGAGCTAATGCTTCTACAATAAGAACACCAGGCATTACTGCGTAGTCAGGAAAATGACCGTTAAAGTATTCTTCGTTTGCAGATACGTTTTTAATCCCTACCGCACGTTTTCCTTCTTCTACTTCAAGAACTTGGTCAACAAGTAGAAATGGATAGCGATGCGGGATAATTTCTTTAATTTGCTCTATATTTAACATCACATTTCGCTCCTTTTTTAGACATTAGTCTTAGTACTAGGTTATATTTATTATCCCACTTTGTTTATTATTTGTCATTACAAAAAAACGAAGCAGACTTTTCTGCTTCGTATCATTTAAAAAAAATGCATATACTCTTTCTTCTCTACAATTTTTGGTATAACAAGCATAAATACAGTTCACATGGAGATAGAAAAAGCATATGCCCAAGTTAGGGGAAGTCAATATACCAAAGGCATATTCACCTCAAATTGTCGTATTCGCTTTCATTATAATACAATTATATACAATATGAAAACGACAAAA
This sequence comes from Bacillus sp. JJ864, assembly GCF_036963045.1. Lineage (NCBI taxonomy): Bacteria > Bacillati > Bacillota > Bacilli > Caryophanales > Bacillaceae > Bacillus > Bacillus sp. JJ864. The sequence goes on from NZ_JBALLY010000010.1 coordinate 919, forward strand.
TTCAACATTTTTCCCTATAATAATCTATTTTTCTTTTTTTTTCTCCATTTTTCTTTAATTTTCGTAAAAACGATATATTTTTAAAAATAGATAAATAAATATATTGATTTTAAAAAAACGTTAGGATGTATGCCTAACGTTTTTCGTTCTTTCAATTGATTCCATTACGTCCCTATCGCAGAGCGCGTCGTGGTAATTTGTCAATGTTCTCAAGCATGATACCTGTTCCAACTGCTACGCAGTGCATTGGATTTTCCGCAATTAATACAGGTACTTTTAGCTCTTCTGCAAGAAGCATGTCAATGCCGTGCAATAATGCACCGCCGCCTGTTAAAATAACGCCGCGGTCAATAATATCAGCAGATAATTCAGGTGGTGTACGTTCTAATACACCTTTTGCAGCTTGTACAATAACAGCTGCATTTTCTTTCAATGCCTCTGTAATTTCTTCAGAGCCTACTGTAATTGTGCGAGGTAAACCCGTTACCATGTCACGACCGCGAATTTCAAGTTCTTCACTACGTGCACCTGGGAACACTGTACCTACTTTAATTTTAATGTCTTCTGATGTACGTTCCCCAATTAATAGCTTATACTTACGTTTAATATAGTTTAAGATCTCCATATCAAACTTATCGCCCGCCATTTTAATGGAAGAGGAGGTAACGATATCGCCCATAGAAAGTACCGCAATATCTGTTGTACCTCCGCCAATATCTACAACCATATTTCCGCTTGGTTGGAAGATTTCCATACCAGCACCAACAGCAGCTACTTTTGGTTCTTCTTCTAAGTACACTTTCTTACCGCCTGATCTTTCGGCAGCTTCACGGATTGCTTTTTGTTCTACAGACGTGATGTTTGTTGGACAGCAAATTAAAATGCGAGGTTTTGATAAAAAGCCTTTTACGTCAAGTTTGTTGATGAAATGTTTTAACATCGCTTCTGTAATTTCGAAGTCAGCAATTACACCATCTTTAAGCGGACGAATCGCTACAATGTTTCCAGGTGTACGCCCTACCATACGTCTTGCTTCTTCCCCTACTGCTAATACTTTTCCTGTATTGCGGTCAATTGCCACAACAGACGGTTCATTTAATACAATTCCTTTACCTTTTACATGAATTAATACGTTGGCCGTGCCAAGGTCAATTCCGATATCTCTCGCAAACATTCCTGTGCTTCCTCCTCAATATCTAAATCAGGTTAAACCCGAATTCTTTTATACCTAATTCCTAATTTTATCATATTCTTTCCTGAAACGTAATATTGAAGAAATGAATTATGCTGAAAAAAAAGTTACTTTTCTTCGGAATGTTTGCTTCATGTCAGATTATTGACGCACGATTTTTTCTGTATCCTCTTTTTGATACTTCTGTTTCGTCGCTTCGCCGCCTCGGAGATGACGAATTGACTTATGATAATCAAGAATTTCTTTCACTTCATTTGCGAGCTCTGGATTAATTTCTGGTAAGCGTTCTGTTAAATCTTTATGCACAGTACTTTTTGACACACCAAATTCCTTCGCAATAACACGAACTGTTTTTCTTGTCTCCACGATATACTTGCCAATCTTGATTGTTCTCTCTTTGATGTAATCGTGCACACCACTCGCCTCCCTAAATTGGATGTGAGAAGGGTGAAATGAGACTCGCTGCATGTGACTAAGCTGTAAGTTCGAGTGCTGTTTGTAAGCGCTACACTTTCTGGGATTTATAATAAAATGATCCACGATTTCTCACCTCAAACACTCTCTTTGCTTTGGTTTATAACCATTGTATTGCCCGCATTGTATTTATATGCTACAAGTTCTCTATTTTTGCGGACTACAGTGACAAAAATTACATTTTATTTTGAGAAATCGGTGAAAAATGAAAATTTCGCCTTTGAAAAGGCAAAAAAAATGACACCTTCTAAAAAGCGTCATTCCTCTCGATCAAATTCTTCTTCCAAAAGGCTTTGACGGGGGACCTCTTTCTTGCTGGTAATCAAATAATATAAGGAAAACAAAACAAATAATAAAATAATTGCAATTGACACAACAAATAATAACGACAAAACAATCCCCTCCTTTTAGTAATATATATATTCGAGAATTCTGTCCAATTTCCTTGCCGTTACAAGGTTTTTAAAAATACATTTTATTTTTATATGAAAATAAAACCATCAATTCTCGTATAGAGAGTTGATGGTTTTCTATATTACTCAGCTTGTTCAGAAGATGTCGTTTCGTTCTCCGCCGAACCATTTGTTGATTTCTCTTCTTTTTTCTTGTCATCAGCTGAGC
>NZ_JBALLY010000010.1:3383-24574 GCF_036963045.1 Bacillus sp. JJ864
GTTGATTTCTCTTCTTTTTTCTTTTCTTGCTTTTCAACTTTAATATCCGCAACCGACTTGTCAAAGAAGCGCTCTGGGTTTACAGCAACATTATCTTTACGAACTTCGAAATGAACATGATACCCTGCCTCTTTATTCACTTCGCTTAATCCTGCTTTCCCTAACACTTCACCTTGATTAATTTTCGCGCCTTTTTCCACTTTTGAATTCCCTAAGCTTTGGTAAAACGTTGTAATACCATTGCCGCTGTCAACTGTTACAACATAGCCAAGAAGTGGATCTTTTTCCGCTTTTGTAACTGTTCCGCTTAATGCCGCTGTTACATCAAATTCTTTTTCATTTTTCGCTGCGATATCGATTCCTGTATTCGCGGAGTATGTGTTGTTATAAAAAACAAGTGCTTGTTCTTGCTCCCCAGCCGCTGCTTTATCTTCGTAAAACTTCTTCTTTACAACAACTTCTGTGCCACTTGCAGTTGGCATCTTCACAACTTCTGAAGATTTGATTACTGGCATTGTTGGATTTTCACCTTGACTTTGCTGCGTTGCTTCATTTTTCTCAGGCATCTTTTTCGTATTCATTGCCTGATACCATAATGCAACCGTTAAAATGACTGCTGCACACACAATGTATAGTGTCGGGAATACCCAACGCTTTTGAAACAAATGGACTACTTTTCGAGAAGACTTCTTGTTTTCCCTCTCTCTCATTCTATCATCACCTCAGCAATCATTTTGAACAAGATTCATCCATCCTATACAATCTATAACTGATTACTTTTCGACAAAATTTGTAAAAATATGCATCGGAATTACAAAATTTCCGAGGAAATGATAAAAAAAAGAAAAAAACTGAGACAAAATGCTCAGTTTTTTAGTCTAGTTGTTTCTTTTTGTAGACGAAGAAGAAAATTATCATCAGTGCTACTATCCAAATGGCGTTATTGATCAAGTGCTCTTGAATAGCAGAAAAGCCTTTTCCATGCATCGCTTTATTGAGACCCTCTATAATATGAGTTGTTGGAAGAAGTCTAACCACTTTTATTACAACTTCATTTTTCACAAATGCTTGTAACATGGGCCCCAGTGAAAATAATATGAAGATTGGCATACCTATGACAGATGTCTGCGCAATATTTTGTGATAACAATCCAACAATCGTACCTAATATAATACATAACAATGTACCTATTAGAAGAATCACAATTAACATTCCAATATTCCCTTTTAACATTCCTAAAATGAGTAAACTAGCGAAGCTTGATACAATGACAAAAAATATCGTTAATACACTTTTTCCAAAAATAACTTCTAATGGATTAGCTGGGGATAGCATTAAAACGCGTAATGTATGCTTTTCTTTTTCTTCAGCAATGCTAATCGCTTGTACAAAACTCCCAACCATTGTGAGTGCCATTGCAATCGTAAAACTAGCGATAAAACCCTTATCTGTATCCAGATTACTATAAAAAAGAGCAAGTATGATTGGAAATAAAGCCATGATCACAATTTGTGAATTTTTCCCTGCATCATACATTTCCTTCCTTACAATCGCCGAAAACCGCTTCATGGAAAATGTCATTATAATCCCCTCCCAGTTACTTCAATGAAAATATCCCCGAGTGTTGGCTCATAAGAATGAATCGATAGTAATTCACCTTTTTTCATCCATTCTGAAATACGTTTTGCTCCTAATTCATCTTTTTGCACTGTTTCTTTTTTCTTATCTTTTAACACAACTTCAATTTTATCTTTCGCGTATTGTAAACGGAGGGTTTCTGGCGTATCAAGTGCGACAATTTCCCCGCCGCATAAAAACGCGATGCGATCGCAAAGTGTTTCTGCCTCATCCATATTGTGCGTCGTTAAGAAGATTGTCGTTCCTTCTTTATTTAAATCTCTTAAGATGTTATGAATGTTTTGAACATTTACTGGATCAAGCGCGGATGTTGGTTCATCTAAGAAGAGAATATCTGGCTTATGCAAAATCGCCCGCGCTAGCGTCACACGTTGTTTCATTCCTTTTGACAGCTTTTTCACCTGTGTTTTTTTATCTTCTAATAAGTTCACCTCTGCTAACACTTCGTCAATTCGTTCTTTTTTACAGCCGTATAAGTTACAAAATAATAGTAAGTTATCATAAATGCTAAGTCTTTCATATAGGCCGCTGTTATCTGTTAAAATACCAATTCGTTGATAGTCAATGCTTCCTGGTCCTGTAATATCTTGCCCTAACACTTTTACCGTTCCTACACTATGAAGTAACTGAGACGTTAAAATTTTTACCGTTGTTGTTTTTCCAGATCCGCTCGGTCCAAGAAACCCGAAAATTTCACCTTGCTTCACTTCAATATTTACATTACGAAGCGCTGTTTTGCTATCGAAGGTTTTCATCACATCTTTCATTTCAATTGCCAATGCCATCTCTTCATCCCCTTTGTTTTTCTTTTATAGATGAAATCCGCTTCAGCGACCGGTTAGCCGCCTCCGCTTGTTTGTTTACGCTTTTCTTGATTCAATCATATGAAAAACAAAGGGGCCTTGCAGTAAAATACCGGTAAAAGGAGTATTTTTACCGGTGAATGGAGCGTATTTTCAGCTCATTGAAACACCATAGGAGGCGAGTGAAGTAATATTGGGGGTAACGCAACATATATAAATCCATTTTGATTTTTCAACATGTAAGTCACTGCTATGCAGAGCAAACAGTGACCTCTACTTGCTTTCTCCCTTTGTTTTTAACCTTGCGCGTGGCAGGAAAAGGCCCTGACCGCTTCTATGCATGGCCAGATACTCTCGCCCACCTGAAAAGAAAGGGGTTTTTATGTCATTTTTTCAATTTGTATTTATATACATTTACAGTCCTATTACATCTTTCAATTCATCCATTCTTCCTTTTGACAGCGGAATGGATGTTTTTCGTTCATCATCAAGGATTAAACTATAACTATTTCGCGTCCATGTAATCACTTCTCGTACACGTTGTAAGTTTACAAGGTAAGAGCGGTGACACCTAAAAAATCCGAAGCCTTTTAGTCGTTCCTCTAATTCGCTTAATGTAAGCGCGCAAATGAAATCACCATCACACACATGAATATGTGTAGTTCCATTTTGCGTTTCAATAAATTGAATGTCCATTGGATCCAATAAAATAATCTTATCGTTTACTTTTGCCGGGATGCGTTCTAATTTCATTTGCGGAATCATTTCGATTACCTTTTCGTTTTCCGCCTCTCCCTGTTCTTCTTGCTCAATCTCTACCTTTCTCACGCCATCTGGATGTAACACATACACATCCTCCGTTAAAGATAAAGCGTCTGAAAGAAAGGCAGAAGTAATAAAAATAGCTTTTCCTTGTTCTTTTAACTTTGTAATGACGTTTCGAATAATGATTGTACTTTCCATATCTACGTTTTGTTCCGGTTCTTCCAAAATAACAAGCTCTGGATTATGTATAACACTTCTCCCAATATGAAGGCGGCGTTTTTCAGAAAAGGTTAACTCCTTTATCTTTACCTCTTTTTTATCTAGAAGACCCACAAACTGGACAACTTCATCTACCGATAATCCATTACCATACAATCCTCGCAAAAAAGTAAAGTAATCTTTTACCGTTAATCGTTCGTACGCCTCATCAGCTAACAAACAAAAACCGATTCGAGAAAAAGAATGTTTCCTAAGCAGCTGTCCATCAAATAACACAGTCCCCGTCGACGCTTCCTCTTCTCCCATAATAATACGGTGCAACGTTTTACCAATATGATTATTGCATTGCAGTACAACACACTGCCCATTCTCAATTTCTAACTGAATAGATGGCAAAACATTTGTCTTTGCCAATTGGTTCAGTTCTAATAACGCCATCCTCTCACCCCTATGTTGGTTTTTTGTTCCATTATATCAGACGTTTTATGGAAATTCGTAATACAATTCCCAATGTTAGAAGATTAAAATTCATATGAAATGCGAGAAGAAAAGTATTCCTTTCACGAAAATAGGCCACCTCATGTCGAGGCAGCCTGCTTCAATCTTCCTACTTCACCATATAACTCTTCAACTGATCACGAAGTGCTCGCTTCAAAAACTTCCCGACAGATGTTTTCGGAATTTCTTCGACAAACAAAATATCATCCGGCATCCACCATTTTGGAAATTGATTTTCTAATAGCTCATATAGCTCTTCCTGATTGACCACTTCTCCTTCTTTTAAAACGACACACGCAACAGGGCGCTCTTGCCATTTTTCGTGCGGAACAGCAACGACAGATGCTTCTAATACTTTTTCGTGTGTCATTAAAGCATTTTCTAAATCAACGGAGGAAATCCATTCACCGCCGCTTTTAATCAAATCTTTCGTACGGTCGGCAATTTTAATAAAACCTTCCGGGTCGACTGTTACGATATCGCCTGTGTGCAGCCATCCATCTTTCATCGATTCTTCGGTGCGTTCATCACGATAATAACTGCCGGCAATCCATGGTCCGCGGAGGCAAAGTTCTCCCATTTCTTCACCGTCCCATTTTATTTCACCCTCTTGACCGATGACTTTCATTTCAAGACCTGGGAGTAAATAACCTTGGCGGGAGCGTAACTCATAGTACTCTTCTTTCGGTAAATCACGTTGATACGACTTCGGACAATTAATGACAACGGCCGGACTTGTTTCCGTCATGCCGTAAATTTGTCTGAACGCAATTTCATATTTTTCTTCATAGGTGCGAACCATACCTTTTGGTGCTGCCGATCCGCCTGACCATATCGTACGAACACTGCTAATATCATAAGGGTGCTTTTCAAGCTCTTGCAGTAAGCCAATCCAAATGGTTGGAACACCGGCCGTAATCGTTACTTTCTCACGTTCAATTAACTCCGCTAAAATTTCCGGGGTAAAGTGCGGTCCTGGTAAGACAAGCTTTGTACCGAACCATGTACTTGCGAATGGAAGTCCCCACGCGTTGACATGGAACATCGGAACAACAGGCATACAAGTATCTACTTCTGATATGCCCCCTCCGTCTACAAGTCCAAGCGTATAGCTATGGAGTGCAATACTACGGTGCGTGTACACGACGCCTTTCGGTTTTCCTGTTGTCGCAGAAGTATAGCACATACCGGCAGGTGCTTTCTCATCTAAATCTGTTATAAATTGAAATGTTTCATTGCCTTCTTCAAGGAGTTGATCATAGTGATATGCTGGTGATAGTGTTGTATGAGGTAGTGCATCGTTATCTGTCATAATGATAAATGCTTTCACATGAGGAATTTCGTGTTGAATACTTTCTAATACAGGAACCATATCTTCATCTACCAAAATAATTTCATCTTCGGCGTGGTTAATAATGTAGGAAATGTGTTCTGCGGAAAGGCGTAAATTAATCGTATGTAAGACAGCTCCGATTCCTGGAATTGCAAAATATGCTTCTAAATGGCGATGGTGATTCCAGGCGATTGTTCCTACTTTATCCCCTGTCCTAATCCCCATTTTCTGTAACACACTTGCAAGCTTTCTTGTCCTCTTTGCAATTTCTCCGTATGTTAATGTTTGAATGCGCGATGCTGTACGTGAGACAACTTCCTTTTTGGAAAAATATTTCTCTGCCCGTTCCATCATCGCCGGAATGAGAAGTGGTACATCCATCATCATCTTTCGTTCCCCCTATCATCATTGAATATCTATAGATACAACCGTATTATAACACGACAAACCTAGGCAAAAACTAACAACCGTTCTTTCCTTTTCTACAAAGCCTGACAGAGACTTCCATCACGAAAAGTGATGTATTCGCATCAGGGTCACCGTTTATCGGCGATTCGACACAACATAAAGACTCTTCGACAAAACAAGACACCCAACATTAAAAAAAGCATAGCGCCGCCGCGCTATGCCTTTACTTCTTCGCTGTCAATTTCCCCTCATATTGATTCAGCGTTGAAATTGCCACACCTTTATAATAATGGGCGACAATATCTGTATACACCTTTCCTTCCTTAGCCATTCCGTTTGCACCGTATTGGCTCATTCCGACGCCGTGACCATAGCCTTTCGTTGTGATGACAATTTGATCACCTTGCTGCTTCCACATAAAATCAGAGGAACGTAAGCCTAATTTATCCCTTACATCTCTCCCTGTTAATGTCTTTCCTTGAAAGTCAACTTCCTTCACGCGCTTTCCTTCTGTACGATCTTTAATATCGCCAACCTTCCCATTTGCTAATACTTTTACGCCAAGACGTTTTTGAAAGTCAGCAACAGTAAACTTTTGTTCACTCGTAAATTTCGGTGCTTGTTGATCCCAAGGACTATTTACACTTTTTAAGTACGGGTAGTCACTGCCCCAATAGTCCGCGGCATTTTCTGTATAGCCATTGCTCGTCGAGAAAAATGACGCTGTAATCGGATTACCTTCATACGTTAAAACTTGTCCGGCTGTTGTTGATACCGCGGATTCAATCCGCTTCATTTTGCCTTCGTACTCTTTGCCCCATTGTTCTTTTAGCTCCGCTTTACTTTTGTACACTTGATTTTCTACCGTATCTGTTACGTCCGCTTTATTTTGAAGCTTTTGTTCACTTAACATACGCTTCACAACGAATGTACGCGCCGTTAATGCCTGTGCTTTTAATGCTTCCATTTCAAAGTTTGCTGGCATTTCTGCCGCAACAACGCCGGCAACATAGTCTTCAATTGAAACCTTTTCAATCTTTTTTTGCTGACTACGATACACAGATACTTGCACATCAGTTTTTGTAGGAGAGGGAGCCGGTACGTCTTGTGCGGACTTAGGAGCAGAAGGTGAATGATCCTTCCCTTCTTTCGTTTTCCCAAACGGAAAAACAAGCATGCTTGGTACGATAATCACTAACGTTATCAACAGCGTTATGATGACGATAATGGGCTTTGTCGTTTTCATTATCTTCCTCCACTATGAAATTAGACTCATTTCATTCTTATGGAGTAAGACAAGCATTTAGAACACGTTCTTTTTTATCTATCACCTGTTTAAATTTTTAGAATTTTTAACAAAACAGGCATAAATATTATGTTTCTTGACTATAACAATAAGAGTACAAAAAAATAGCTTCCATGCCTTTGCATAGAAGCTACCTTTATTAAGCGTGAAGATCAGATACTTGTTGTTCTACTACTTCCGCCACTTGTTCAGTTACACGTTCAATATCTGCACCTAATGCAGCTAACTTACCGTGGAAGTTTACATATCCGCGGTCAAGGTGTTTTAATTCTGTTACACGCGTATGACCTTCAGATACTAAACCAGCTAAGATTAATGCTGCTGCAGCGCGTAAATCTGTTGCTGCTACTTCAGCACCTTGCAGGTTACCTGGTCCATTCATAATTACAGAACGGCCTTCGATTTTAATATCTGCATTCATACGACGGAACTCTTCCACATGCATGAAACGGTTTTCGAATACTGTTTCTGTAATCATGCTTGTGCCATTTGCTTTCAGTAATAATGCCATCATTTGTGATTGCATGTCTGTTGGGAATCCTGGGTGTGGCATCGTTTTAATATCAGCCGCTTTTAACTTCTCAGGACCGATAATACGAATACCTTCGTTTTCCTCAATAATTGTAACTCCCATTTCTTCCATTTTCGCTGTAATAGAGCGTAAATGTTCTGGTACAGCATTTTCAATTAACACGTTTCCACCTGTAATTGCTGCTGCAACCATAAATGTTCCCGCTTCAACACGATCAGGAATAATGGAATGGTTTGCACCATATAATTTATCGACACCTTCGATACGAATTGTGCCAGTTCCAGCACCACGTACTTTTGCTCCCATCGCATTTAAGAAGTTCGCTAAGTCTACGATCTCTGGTTCTTTTGCTACGTTTTCAATAACTGTTGTCCCTTCTGCTAATACAGCGGCAGACATGATGTTTTCTGTTGCCCCTACGCTCGGGAAATCTAAGTAAATTTTCGCACCTGTTAACTTACCGTCTACATACGCCTCAACAAATCCATTACCAACCTTTACTTTTGCTCCCATTGCTTCAAAGCCTTTTAAATGTTGGTCAATTGGACGTGAACCGATTGCACATCCACCAGGAAGCGCAATACGTGCACGGCCATTACGTGCTAAAAGCGGTCCCATTACAAGAACGGACGCGCGCATTTTACGTACATATTCAAATGGTGCCTCGATGTTTAGTTCTTTTGATGCGTCAATTGTTACTTCATTGTTTGCAAAAGATACTTCTGCATTCAAATGACGTAATACCTCATTAATTGTGTATACATCTGACAATTCTGGTACTTCAGATAGTACATTCTTTCCATCACTCGCTAATAGGGCTGCAGCGATTATAGGTAATACAGCGTTTTTTGCGCCCTCTACGCGCACTGTGCCGTTCAACCGCTTTCCGCCACGGACGATGATCTTTTCCAAGTTATTCCCCTCCGTGTCCTTTTTTCACATCTATTCAATACTCAGAAGTTATGATCGGTGTGCCAACCACAATTGTATTCTTGTTGTTCGTAGAACGTATTGCTATTTGCACATTGATTTTCTCTTTATTTGTTGAAAGAGCGTCATTCCATTTTTTATTATATGCGGAGACTGACACAAATGCTCTTTCTTCTATTTTTTCAATCGTTCTTGCTGAAAAATCTTTCAAAACTTCATTGACTTTATCTTGCAAAACACCTTCAATCTTATCATTGAGCGCACCTTGAATACAAGTATAAATTTTTGGTTTTTTATCAAAAATTTGAATCGCTTTATCTGCATATTTGGGGTTCCATTTTGTTCCGCTCACTTCATATATAATAAAAGTGTTTTCTTTAGTATTTTCCATTGTCCACGTAACTACTAGTCTTTCTTCATGAGAAGAAATTTTTTTTTGCGCAGTTGCTTTGTAGCCATCTTTAGATTGCTCAATTTCCCATTCTGCTACATTTGCACGTTCCTTCACTTGCCTTAATAGTTTTTCAAACGTATGTATATCGGAAATTGTCTTTGTTTCCCTTGCTAACCAAGACCAACGCTGAACATCAGCACCGTTCTTTTCTAAAGCAGCAATCATACTTTCCATTTTTTCCTGATCACTCACAGGTTTCATTTCTCGATATCCAACTAAAAAGATAACTACACTCACGACAACCAACATCATGGCTTGCATTTTTTTCACGTTCATCCCCTCCTAGTCCCCATTGTTGACGGAGAAGGATGGTTCTATACGTTGTACTTTTTTACTTTACAATGTAAGTTAAACTCTTTGAATACCCTAAATAATCAAGGAAAAAGTTACTTACCGATGCACCGATGGCAATCGTTACAAGAATAAGAAGCACCCTCATTTGCATGACTTTTCCCGGCTTCATTAATCGCTCTAGATGAAGACCTTGCAGCGCCCACCACGTGATGGTAATAAACAATAAATGCGACACAATTGCAATGAGTGCTTGTTGCCCTAAAATTTGTGCCATAATAAATCGACCCTCCTGCTCTAACGAGAAACTTCTCGTATGAACCTTATTTACTACTCATGTAGTAAACGAAAATTTACCAAAATAAAAAGTGCAGAGTTTATGCTCTACACTTTCAGTTTATACTATTGTACCATGTTCCCAAGAAAGAAGAAATCTTTCATCATTGGAAAATAATTATAAAAGAAATTGTAACCGCTTACTGGTAATATACCAAGTACAACTGTTGCTATCGCGCAAATACTTACAACGATTTTTAAGTTAACCGGAAGAACGATGCGCTCCTCGCTTTCTGCCCGGCGAAAAAACATTTGCTGCAAAATGCGAAAATAGTAAACGAAGGAGATAACCGTTGTCCCCATCATAATTGATGCTAACACGTAATGAGCTGGCTGGACGATAAATGCTCCTAAAAAGATGTTAATCTTCCCAATAAATCCAGCTGTTCCAGGAATACCAGCAATTGACAGAATAAAAATTGTCATCATAATCGCAGTAAACGGTGATCGTTTATATAGACCAGCAAAAGCGGCCATATTTTCCTGTCCCGTTTGTAAGATTATGCCGTGGATAATTGCAAATGCCCCGATATTCATCAGTACATAAGCAAGCATATAAAACCACATGCTATCCATCAGAAATGGTGACATCACAACAAACGGTACGAGTAAATAACCGGCATGCGCCACTCCTGAGTACGCAAACATCCGCTTTATACTGCACTGCTTTAAAGCAACGCTATTCCCAACAATCATCGTTATCCCAGCAAGAACGGCAAGATAGATGCTCATATTACTAAATAGTGATGCTGCCCTGTTTTCCACAGGAATCGCTCCGAAAATGATTAAGAAAATGCGCACAATCATTACAAACCCAGCAATTTTTGATACAGTTGCTAAGAATGCCGTAACAGGCGTTGCTGCTCCTTCGTACACATCAGGTGCCCACATATGAAATGGGACAGTCGCAATTTTGAAAGACAAGCCGACAAAAAGCAGGATAAACGCAAGCGACAGCAAAAGTTGTATATCGCCGCTCACACCTTGTGCGAACAAACGCTGCATATCTAAAATATTTGTTGAACCTGTCAGTCCGTACAAATAGCTCATTCCAAACAACGTAATTGCCGTAGAAATACCACCGTTTATGACATACTTCATCGCCGCTTCATTCGAAGCTTTATGATTCTTACGAATGCCGACTAAAATGTACGAAGACAATGACAATAACTCAAGACCGACGAACAGTGTAATAAAATCACTACTAGATGCCATAAACATTGCACCAAGAAGCGCCGTTAAAAATAAGTAATAATATTCTCCCATGTCTTCAATCGGCTGCTTATCATCATCGCTCACCGCAAGGATTAATACAAGAATACCGCCGAGCAATAAGAGCGTTTTAAATGCTTTTGAAAATCCGTCTAATATAAAAGATCCATCTAAAATCTCTCCAGCCGGTGCACCGTATAATGTCACGAGCGCCACAAGTGCGAGCACAGCCGTTCCAATTGCCCCGTATGCTAAATTTCGGCGCCGAAACGTTTGTTTTGCAAACAGATCGAGAAGTGATAGAAGAATAGCCCCGCCAAGCAGGATAAATTCCGGCGTCATTAAATGCCATGATAAGCCTAGTAATGTTTTCATATCCATTCTATCTACCCCCTAACGACTGTAATGTGTCACGAAGCGGTTCACCTAGTACCTCTGGCAAAATACCGATCACAAGGATACACGCCAGCAAAATTACCGCTGGAATATACTCCAATCCGCGTATATCGCTCTTCGCTTCGCACTCGCTTTTTCCAAATATAACTTGCATCATTGCCCGAAGTACGTACACAGCTGTTAAAATAATACCGATTGCCGAGACCGCCGCTAATACCCGGTGCTCCTGAAACAAGCCAAGAAATGCGAGAAATTCACTCACAAAACCAGACATTCCAGGAAGTCCGAGCGAAGCCATACTTCCCGCTAACAAGAATCCGCTAAGCACCGGCACTTGCTTCGCTAAGCCGCCAAGCTTTGTAATGTCAGAAGTATGAAAGCGCTGCTCGATTATACCAAGCAAGAAAAATAACAGCGCCGCAATTAAACCGTGGGAAACGACTTGGAACAATGCCCCTTTCATTCCCGCCGCGTTCAGCGCGGCTAAACCAATTAATACAATTCCCATATGTGAAATACTAGAATATGCAAGCACCTTTCGGAAATCTGTTTGAACAAGCGCTAAGAGTGCTCCGTACAGCAAATTAATGACTCCTAAAACTCCTAAGAACACCGCGAATTTTTCAAACTGCTCCGGGAACAGCCCCATTCCAAAACGGACAATCCCGTATGCTCCAATCTTTAAGAGAACACCTGCATGCAGCATCACTACCGCTGGGTGCGCCTCCACGTGGACATTCACCATCCAGCGGTGCAGCGGAAAGACTGGAAGTTTAATCATGAATGCAATCATAATCGCTAGAAATAAACCAAACTGCAAGGAGTTAGACAGTTCACCAACCGTTGTCATTTCTTTTCCTGCTAAAACGGCTTGCAGCTCTGCAATATTCGTTGTACCTGCTCTTGCAAATAAAATTGAAAAGGCTATGAGTAAAATCGCTGAACCAATGCCGTTATAAATTAAATAGCTGTACGCCGCTTTTTCACTGCTAAATTTGCCCCATTTCCCAACAAGTAAAAACATAGCTGGCAGTGTGATTTCAAAGAATACGAAGAACAGTAGCAAGTTTTCCGCAGCGAAGACGCCAAGCATACCGATTTCAAGCATAAGCAGCAACATATAGAAACCTTTTACGTGCTTTGTAACGGAAAAGGCTGTAATAGCTGCCAATGTCGCCAACAATGCCGTAAGAAACATCATAACGAGTGAGAAGCCATCAATGCCAAGTTCGTAATAAATGGTAAACAGTTCTTTCTCTACACTTGGAAAGTTTCCAAATTGAATCCACTTTACCTTTTCTGCAAACATCGTTAAACTTTTTCCCGATACATATGTACTTGCGATAAAGAGCGCGGACCCAAGCGGAAGTAATGTTCCAAGCAAACCAACAATCCTCGCTGCTCTTTCCTCTTTCTTCGGTACAAATGCCAGCAGGATGATACAAAGCAGCGGGGAGAAAATGAAGAAAGATAATAGAAAGGAACTCATTGTCCATACCCCCCTGTCAATAACAGAATCACTACGAGTGCAGCTAAGCAAACCGCTGTAACTGTGCCGTACATTTGCACTTGTCCGTTTTGTAGTTTTGAGCCAATCGTACTTACGCCTTTTACAATGCCGCCAATAAGCTGCATAGCTCCTTCCACAATATACGTTTCAAAGAAATATAGAACATATGCAATTCCTTTCACGAGCGGAAGTACTGTTACGCTATACAATTCATCAATATAATATTTCTCCTTCAGCAAGCTATATATGGCAGCGTTCTTTCCGCCAAGCCACTCACGAGAAATTGTATGTTTTCCATAGATCAAATATGCTAAGCCAATCCCAGCCACTGAAACGAGCGTTGCCACGATCATAATCCAGGCCGGACCATGAACCTCTCTCACTTGAAACGCCGCGTCTTTTGTAAGCCAATCCCCAAGAAACGTTCCGAACCAAGGTGTATTCACATAACCAGCCCCAATCGCTAGAACGCCAAGAACCATCATTGGCACCGTCATGACCTTCGGAGACTCATGCACATGTTTCTGCTCCCCGCGCGCCTCTCCCGTGAAGACAAGGAAGTACAAGCGGAACATATAGAAAGCAGTGAAGAAAGCTGCGATTACCGCAAGGACGAATAAACCGTAATTGCCGCGCTCCCACGTCGCCGCTAAAATTTCATCCTTACTAAAGAAACCAGAAAATAATGGAACACCACTAATCGCAAACGTTCCAATTAAAAACAACGAGCCGGTCACTTTCATCTTCTTAAACAGGCCGCCCATTTCTTCAATGTTTTGCGTATGCACCGCATGAATGACGCTGCCGGCCGCTAAGAACAATAATGCTTTAAAGAAAGCGTGCGTCGTTAAATGAAACACCCCCGCCACGTACCCTGCAGAACCGAGCGCAAGCATCATATAACCAAGCTGACTCACCGTGGAGTACGCTAATACACGCTTAATGTCCGTTTGCACGATACCAATTGATGCTGCAAAAATTGCCGTAATACCGCCAACAACTGCAACAGTTTGCATCGCTGCTTCGCTCGCTGCGAAAAGCGGGAACATCGTAGCAACTAAATATACCCCAGCAGCAACCATCGTCGCCGCATGGATCAGCGCTGATACTGGCGTCGGACCTTCCATCGCATCTGGAAGCCACGTATGGAGCGGAAACTGACCTGATTTCCCAATTGCGCCGACGAAGATTAAAATCGCGGTTAATGTAATCATCGCCTGCGAAATTTCTCCAGCTTGTACCGCTTGAAAAATTACATTGTAATCAAAGCTGCCAACTTGCCAGAATAATAGAATCATCCCGATAAACAATGAGGCATCACCGATACGCGTCATAATAAACGCTTTTTTCGCAGCCGCCTTTGCTTCTTCTTTAAAGAAATAGAAACCAATCAATAAGAAGGAACCGAGTCCTACTAACTCCCAGAATATATAAAGCTGTAATAAGTTAGTAGAGATAACAAGCCCAAGCATTGCAAATGTAAACAACCCTAAGTATGCATAAAAGATATGGAGTCTTTCATCGCCGTGCATATACCCTTTCGAATACATATGAACGAGCAAACTGACAAGCGTGACAATAAAGAGCATTAATGCGTTTAATGCATTTACTTCAAAACCAAAAGAAATGTTCACATCTCCAATTTGAAGCCAAGTCCATTGCTGCTTTATCGTTTCTGATGATAGCCGTTCTATTAATACAACTACCGCACCCGCAAATGAAAGAAAAGTAAGCAAGATGCCAATCAAGCTGCTTCTTTCTTTTAACTTCTTGCCAAACATTACGAGTAAAACGAAAGACACAAGCGGGAAAAGCGGTATTAACCATGCATAATCCATCATGAATTTCTCCCCCCCTTTTCGGTCATTACCTTAATGCTTTAACGAATCCATTTCATCTGTATTAACAGTTGCGCGGTTTCTATATAGAGCAATTAAAATCGCCAAACCAACCGCTGCTTCAGCTGCAGCAACGGACATTGTGAACAATGAAAAAATTTGTCCCTTTAAATTTGGAAACATCCCTAATTTACTAAAGGCTACTAAATTTAAGTTCGCCGCATTTAACATAAGCTCAATACAAACCAATACAATTACTGTATTGCGCTTCGTTAACGCTCCAAATAAACCGATGCAAAACAATATAATCGCAAGCGTCAGGTACGCAGAAGCTGGAATACTATTCATGCGAATCCCCCTTTTTCTCGTCCTTCTTCGCAAGTAAAATTGCCCCTATAAGGGCAACCAGTAATACAACAGACGTTAACTCGAATGGTATTATATATTTCGAATACAACAATTCCCCGATCTGACGTGTATTTTGTTCATGAAGTAGGGCGCCATCTTGAACACGTCCACTTTCGAAGTCGACATTATTCACCGCAAAATACAGCACCGCACCAAAGATGACTACAGCAAGAAAAACAATGAGTTTACGCCAGCCAAAGCGCAATTCTTCTTGATCATTATGCTTCGTTAACATAATGCCAAAAATCATAATGATCGTAATCGCACCGGAATAAATCAAAATTTGGACAACCCCGACAAATTCTGCTGATAACATGAAATACAGCCCGGCAATACTAAGGAATGTAAACACGAGAGCGAGCATCATATGCATCACTTTCGTTAAGTTCAGCATAAGTACACCGCCCATGATCGCAAGAAGGGCTAATGCTAAAAACGCTACTAACTCGCCGCTCATACTTTATTCTCCCTTCTCACATGCTGATCATTTTCATCAAGCCACTGTAAGTTTTTAAATAAATCATCACGCGAATATTCGGCTAGCTCAAAGTTATTTGTCATCACAATGGCTTCTGTCGGGCAAACTTCCGTACAAAGATCGCAAAGAATACAAATTTCGAAATTAATATCATACGTATCAATGATTTTCCCTTTCTTCTCTGGATCTGGGTGCTTTTTCCCTGTTAGCTGAATGCAGTCTGTCGGACAAATATTTGCGCATTGATTGCACACGATACATTTTTCTGGATAAAACTTTTGAATACCGCGAAAGCGATCTGGGAGTGGTAGTGGCTGATTTGGATAGTCGTACGTTACTTTCTTCTTACTTAAATTGCTAAGTGTATACTTTAAACCTTTAAATAAACCCTTCATTGTACTCCTGCCCCCTTTAGATTAGAAGAACAATTCTTTTATCAATGCCGCTAAGAAAATATTCGCAAGTGCTACCGGCAGTAATACTTTCCAGCCAAACTCCATTAATTGATCGCCTCGTATACGCGGGAACGTCACGCGGAACCAAATTAATAGAAAGACAACTGCACTAAATTTGAGCGCAAACCAAACAGCTCCTGGAATAAACGCTAGAAACGGAATTGGCTGCCAACCTCCTAAAAATAGTACTGTCATAAGCGATGCCATTCCGAAGAAATACACATACTCAGAAAGCATAAAGAACGCCCAGCGAAATCCCGAATACTCCGTATGATATCCAGAGACGAGCTCCGATTCGGCTTCCGGTAAATCAAACGGCGTTCGGTTCAATTCCGCAACAGCTGCGATTAAAAAGACGATAAAACCAATTGGCTGCACGAAAATGTACCAAACCCCTTCTTGCGCCTCTACAATATCATTTAAATTTAAGCTGCCTGTTAGAAGAATGACCCCAATTACACTCATCACAAGTGGAATTTCATAAGAGATCATTTGTGCTGCGGCGCGCATTCCGCCGAGTAACGAATATTTATTGTTAGATGCCCAGCCCCCGGTTACAACACCAATTGTTGTAATCCCTGAGACCGCAATGTAATACAGCAAGCCGACGCCGATATCGGCAAACTGCAACTTATCTGTAAACGGAATGACCGCTAGTACCATGAATGCCGGAGCAAACGCAATGAGCGGTGCTAATATGAAGAGCGGTTTATCGGCCGCCTTTGGAATCGTATCTTCCTTTAGCAAAAGTTTTAACACGTCCGCTACTGTTTGCAGGAGTCCAAAACGACCGCCCACTTGGTTCGGTCCGATACGTCCCTGCATAAATCCCATTACTTTTCGTTCTGCTAAAATCCCATATGTAACAAAGCCAAGAACGACAAACAACAACAACGTTGCCAATCCGAAAAAGATAAGAAAATTCGTCCAGCTTGCGGGTGACTCTAAGAGGTTTTGTATCATCACCCATCAACCTCCCCAAGTACAATATCAATGCCGCCTAAAATTGTAATTAAGTTTGCGATATTCTCGCCTTTCAAGAGCTTCGGTAAAATTTGCAGATTATAAAAAGATGGGCGGCGGAACTTTAAGCGATATGGCTCTTTCTTTCCCTCACTTGCAATGTAACAGCCAATCTCGCCGCGCGGTGACTCAATTCGCACGAATGCTTCACCTTTTGGTGGTTTAATAATCTTTGGCACCTTCGCTAAGATTGCTCCTTCTTTCGGAAACTGCTCTACCGCTTGTTCAATAATTTTCAGCGACTCTTCAATTTCCTCCATTCGGCAAACGTAACGATCCCAAGCATCGCCCACTTTACCGACAGGAACATCAAAATCAAATCGGTCATAAATCGAGTACGGCTCATCTTTACGAAGATCCCATTTCACGCCAGTGCAGCGCAAGTTTGCTCCGCTTAACGAATATTGCAGGGCGTCCTCTGCCGAGTAAATACCGACTCCCTTTACGCGGTTTAAGAAAATTTCATTGCCGCTCACAAGGTCGTGATACCCCTCTATCTGCTCTCTCATATAAGGAACAAACCCCTGCACTTTCTCAATCCAGCCGTCCGGCGCATCCCACTTCACCCCGCCAACACGCATATAATTAAATGTTAAACGCGCTCCGCATAATTCGTTCAGTAGGTTAATAATCATCTCGCGTTCGCGAAATGCATATAGAAATGGACTAACAGCTCCAATATCAAGCAAATTGGTCCCCCACCAAACAAGGTGACTCGCTACGCGCCCAAGCTCCATCGCAAATATGCGCAAATATTCAGCACGCTCCGGTATTTCCAGCCCCATCATCGTCTCAACTGCGTGACAGATGACATAATTATTTGTCATTGCTGCTAAATAATCCATGCGGTCTGTGTACGGAATAATTTGCGTATACTGCAAACTTTCCGCAATTTTCTCTGTGCCGCGGTGCAAATAGCCAATTACAGGCGTAGCTTCTTTAATGATTTCCCCATCAATTTTAATAACAAGCCGAAATACACCGTGCGTACTCGGATGCTGCGGCCCTACATTTAAAAGCATTTCTTCTGTACGAATCATGTTTTACACCCCCGCATCAAAAGGCTCATAATCTTTTCGCAGCGGATAGCCAACCCAATCATCAGGCATCAAAATACGCTTTAAATTGGGATGCCCTTCAAACACAACGCCAAGCAAATCATACGCCTCGCGCTCCGGCCAATCTCCCCCGCTCCAAAGCGGTACAATGGAAGACACTCTCGGCTCGTCCCGGTCAAGCTTTGCCTTTACCGCTACAGATTGCTTCTTACCGTATGAAAATAAATGCACATACACTTCCATATGCGTCCTAAAATCTGTTGCATGCAATTCTGACAGATAATTGAACGCACATTCGGGATTTTTCTTTAAAAGCTCCATCACTTCATAGTAATGCGCTAATTTCACAACGAGCGTTGGCACATCTTTAGACAACTTATTAATATAGAAATCTTCTAGTACACCTTCGCCAAGTTTCGCTGTAACTGCCTGAACATACAAGTCTAAATACGGCTGATTTTGCGAAGGTTTTTCTACCTTCACTTCTTCCTCTTTCTTTCCTCCAGCAGCCCGGGCCTTTGCTGCCGCTGCTTTTGCCTTCGCGGCTGCGATTGCTTTTTCTTTCTCATTATCTTCCGTGTCAGTTGCGTTCTCCTTTTCTTGCTGCTTCGCTAACGCGGCCGCTTTTGCTTCCTCTGCTGCGCGGCGCTTTACTTCTGCTATATCTATTTCACTCTCATTTGATAGCGCTTTCTCTTTTTCTTCTACATGAGGAACCTCATTTTCCTGACGTGCCGCGAGCCGCTTTTTTGCTTCTTCCTTTGCACGTCTTGCTGCTTCTTTTTTCAGATCATCTATATTTTTATCTTGATCGCTCATTTATTCGTCACCTGCTTTCCTGTCTTTGCTTCGTAACGAATCTTTTCTTTTAATTTATTAATCCCGTAAATTAAAGCTGCTGGATTCGGCGGACAACCAGGAATGTATACATCCACCGGCACAATTTGATCTACCCCTTTTACAACGGCATATGAATTTACGTACGGTCCACCCGCCGTTGCACAAGATCCCATTGCAATAACCCACTTCGGTTCTGGCATCTGATCATATAAACGCCGCACAATTGGGGCCATTTTCTTCGTTACCGTTCCAGATACAATCATGACATCCGATTGACGCGGAGATGTACGGAAGAACGAGCCAAATCGATCTAAATCATAATGCGAAGAACCGACTCCCATCATCTCAATTGCACAGCATGCCAATCCAAATGTCATTGGCCATAATGAATTACTGCGTGCCCAACCTTTTACTTGCTCAAGCGTCGTAAAAAATATATTTCTTTCTAACTCAGCACGTTCTTGTGGATGAATATCTTCAAAATTTATAGCCATTGTAACACCTTCTTTTTCCAAGCATATGCAAGACCAATAAGTAGCATAATAACAAAAATGAGCATTTCCACTAATGCAAATAACCCCAGTTTGTCATACGCTACCGCCCACGGATATAAAAACACAGTTTCCACATCAAAGATGACAAAAAGCAATGCAAAAATATAATACCGGGCATGGAAGCGGACGTTTGCATCATGAAACGGCTCAATTCCACTCTCATATGTTGTTTTCTTCGCTGCACTTGGTTTATGTGGACGTAGCAATTCCCCCAAGGTGAGTGCGACAACCGGCAACAATATACCTAATAGCAAAAAAATACCGACAATCATATAACTATTTTCATATACATTTACCATTGTGAAACCCTCTCCCCCCTCATAAAAACAAGTTCACTTAGTACAAGTTATGATTCATTTGCATTATTTATTATTTTTTAATTTTTCTAAATAATACAACTATAGATATTATAGCAAATTTCAAATTCTTATGTCGATACATTGGAAAAAAGGAACGAAAATAAGAGAGTCTGCCGCGTGCCCAGTAACCTAAGCTTTTGAATTACCTTCAAAACAAAAATATCTATACACTCCCCCTCATTTCTCATCTAATTTGAATGTGAATTTTTAGATAACCTTTACTTTCATATCTTCTATGGGAAAAACAAAAGACGACCAATATAAAGTCGTCTTTTATTCTAAGAAATTATTCTTTCATTGAATCTTAAGATATAATTCTTCTAAATCCTTGATATTTTCACCCGTATAAATCAAATTGTTGTTACGTATAATCCCAATATTATCAGCTAACTTTTCAGCTAAATCCATAATATGTGTTGAAAGTAAAATTAAAGCACCAGCTTTAGATAATTCTTTTAATACATTTCTAAATAAGACTATTTGTTCTGGATCTAGGCCATTTGTTGGCTCATCTAACAATATAATTTTAGGCTGATGAATAATGCTACTTATAAAAGCAACTCGCTTTTTTGTCCCCTGTGACAATGACCCCATTGTTTGATTTCGATATTCATGTAAGTTAAACAAAGCAATCCATTTATTAATCCGATCTTCTAAAAAATCTTCTTCTATCCCCTTTAATTGTCCTACCAATCGAATCATTTCCGTTGTAGTTAAAAAAGGATAATAATATGGAAATTCTGTTAAATATCCTATATTTCCTTGTAAAAATTCATTAATATTTTTCCCTTCTGAACTTAGCAAAGTTATACTACCAGAAGTAGGCTTAATAGCATTTGCTAATAAATTTAGAAAGGTTGTTTTTCCTGCTCCATTTGGGCCCAAAAGAACATAAATATTTCCAGAAGTTAAAGTCCAATTTATATTATTCAAAGCAATTTTATTATCATATGAGTGAGATAGATTACGTATTTGTAAACTAAGTTTATCAAGCATTAAAAAAACTCCTTAATTTTTCTTCTGAATTTAATAAATTTATAAATGCGAAACTTGTTAATAACACCTCGACAATTAATAAATTTACTGAAATTAAATAACTAGAAAGCAAGACTATCACACATACTCCTGATACTACGATACCCTTTACATTTATACGATAATATGTTTGACGATTAAAATCAGAAAAACAAATGCTAATAAAAATATATAACATACTTGTCAAAAAGCTAAATAAGAGCAAAACAAATACATTTTGCAACATTTTTACTATATGATCACTATAATATATACTCCAAAAAATATAATCACATATACCAATAAACGATACCAGTGAAAAACAAATAACCCATTTAGTAAAAACTAACTTTTTTAAAGGTAGTCTAGAATAAATATATAAATTAATTGTAGATTCTTCTAAACCAATACTATTCAGAGTCCATGTATCATGCATCAACGCAATTAATATCAATGTTATAACTACAAAAGCATCAAGCTTCAATTCATGTATAACATAAAAACAAAATTGTCCACATACTAATAAAATTAGC
>NZ_JBALLY010000011.1:0-25098 GCF_036963045.1 Bacillus sp. JJ864
AAAAAAACAACATGATGCATAAGCATCATGTTATGAAATATGAATGTATTCCCAGAAATTTTTACCAATCAATAAAATTGTTACTACTAAAAATAAAATTCGTACATACCCTACACCTTTTTGAACAGCAAATCTCGAACCGAAATATGCCCCTGCAACCATTGATACACCCATGATTAAACCATATTTAAATTGAATTGCTCCTAAAAATAAAAATGTAATCAACGATACAATATTGCTAACAAAATTTAAAATCCGACCAGCGGCAGCCGCGCGGATAAAATCCAAACCAATTAATAAAAATGCAAAAATTAAAAATGAACCTGTGCCTGGTCCAAAAAAACCATCATAAAATCCAATAATCAAAATGACTAGATAGAATAAAAATGTTTTTCCCTTCGTCATTTTTTTATAAGTAGATACACTACCCCAATCTTTTTTTACAATAATATAAATAGCAATTAATACAAGTAAAACTAATACAAGAGGGCGCAACACATCCGGTGGAATGAATTTTACAACAAATGCCCCTGCAACTGCTCCAACGATTGTGAACGGAATCAGTTTTCCTACAATGCGAAAATCTACTTTTTTAGAACGAATAAAATACATTGTACTCGTAAATGATCCCATTGTTGCCGCCAACTTATTTGTTGCGATTGCCGAAACTGGAGGTAAACCTACAAACATAAGGGCTGGAAGCGAAATTAAACCGCCTCCCCCAACAATAGAATCAATAAATGATGCTAAAAAACCGAAAGCAATAAGTAGTATAATGACTTGCAAACTTAAATCTTCCATCTGTACTTTCCCTCGATCCCCTTTTTATATAACAACATTAAAAATTATAACAAAATTCCTACTATATAGACATAAATTGAAAATACGAAATAAAGAACCCTTTCTTTTAGGTGGGCGAGAGCGTCTGGCCGTGCATAGAAGCGGTCAGAGCCTTTTCCTGCCACGTGCCAAGTTTTAAACAAAAGGAGCAGGCCAGTAGCGAGTATGTTGTATTCTGCATAGCAGCGACTTATTTGTTGAAAAATCAAAGTGGATTTATATGTATAAACATAAATTGAAAATACAAAATAAAAAGCTCTTTCTTTTAGATGGGCGAGAGCATCTGGTCATGCATAGAAGCGGTCCTATGAAAACTCTGTATAGCAAGTGACTTATGTACAAAAAAGCCGTTCCTCATAAAAGGAACGACTTTTCTTAGTCTAACACTTGAACAAACGGCTTATCTTGTTTCACGTCGCGGATAATAATTGCTTCTGTACGGTCTACAGATTTAATTGTAACTTGCACTTTAATATAATTAGGGAAATCCATAACAGCCCCAGCTACATATTGTGTAAATCCAATGACCTCTGCCTTTCCACTAAACTGAACTGGAATCTCAAGCTTCAATTCTTTTAATTGACCGTCTTTATAGAATCCTCTACCTACAACTGCAGTATAATCACCTGTAAAATACTGCGCTAATCTCGCATTGAAGTTCTTTACACTTGTTGCATCGTCACGATAATCTTTTTCTGCTTCGTTAGAAGGGAATAAATAATACTTTTCGTCCAACGCTTTCCAATCATCTACTTTATCGCTGCCTTTATCAACTGTTGTATATGATAAAAAGGAGCCTGGTACAAGTGAAGATTTCGCTTCCTGCCTGTAGATTGCAAACGTAATTGGAACATTTTTTAATTCATCTTTGTTGCGCAGAATCGGTAAGATTTCTTGCGCCATTTTTTTCCCTTCTTCTAGCAATTTTGTATCATCAATTTTTTGTTCACGCGGATAACCGTGCTGTTCTGTATAATAATGAACAGAATTCATCGCAAGACCGATAACAACTCCGCCTATCTCTGCTTCGTTCTCACCTTTTATTTTTAAGTAATCCTGTTCTAAAATTTGCGATAAATACATTGGACTCTTTTGATTTCTCGCTTCTAGTGTTTCCGGTTCTCCTGGTGGTAGCTCTGGATTTAAACCATTCGGCAATTTCTTCTTCAATGCTTTTTCTAACTCACTTTGCTTCTCAGGTGTACGTTTTCTCTCGATTAATGCTTGTATCGTATCCTTATCTAAATACTTTCCGCCTTGAAATATATAATCTTTCGTACTATATGATTCTTTTGCAATGTGCATTAATCCTGTTTCAAATTCGTCAACATCTAAACGGCTATTTAATCCTTTCACAGCTAATCCTCGCGCCGATCCTTTTTCAAAAGGAAGTGCCGTTTTATAATAATCGTCTGAAATCGAGTATTTCGAAATAATTGATTTATCTTTCGAGTTCCCTTTTTCTACGATTTTTTCTTCTTTTTTTGGCCCTATACTACATCCACTAAGAAGTAATCCAAGGCTTAACGCTGCTAATATCACTTTTTTCATGGTAACTTTGCACCTCTTAATTATTGAGCTCTTGTAAGAACCTCGCTTCATCCCAAATCTCAACGTTATGTTTTTGTGCTTGTGCTAACTTAGAACCGGCAGCTTCTCCTGCAACGACTAAGTCTGTACTTTTGCTTACACTGCCTGTGACTTTCCCGCCAAGTTCTTCAATTTTCTTTTTCGCTTCACTTCGGCCCATCACTTCTAGTTTTCCTGTTAACACAACTGTTTTTCCTGCAAAATAAGACTCAATGTCTTCTAAATCTGCTCGTTTTATCCCTTTATAAGTCATATTCACACCATATGACTTAAATTGTTGTAATAGCTCTTGTACATCTTCATTATCAAAATACGTAACGATCGATTGCGCCATTTTTTCGCCAATTTCATTAATAGTTGTTAGCTCTTCTTCTGTAGCGTTCACGATGTTATCCATCGTTTCATAATGTTCTGCTAATGTACGAGCGGCTTTTGCTCCAACGTGGCGAATACCAAGACCAAACAGTAATCGTTCTAATGAATTATCTTTTGAAGCTTCGATCGCTTGTACTAGATTTGAAGCAGATTTTTCTCCAAAACGTTCTAGTTGTAATAACTGTTCTTTCGTTAATGTATAAAGATCTGCAAATGTACGAATATAATCCGCATCAAATAACTGCGTAATTACCCGTTCACCTAATCCGTCAATACTCATTGCATTACGTGATACAAAGTGAATTAATCCTTCCCGAATTTGTGCTGGGCATGCTGGATTAATACATCGAAGCGCAACCTCTTCTTCTAAACGAACAAGTTCACTCTCACATGCCGGGCAATGCGTTGGCATATAAAACTCTTCTTCTTCACCTGTACGGCGGTCTACAATCACATTTACAACTTCAGGAATGATGTCTCCAGCTTTCTTTACAACAACATAGTCGCCAATGCGAATATCTTTCTCACGAATTAAATCTTCGTTGTGTAAGGAAGCACGGCGGACAATCGTTCCTGCCACGCGTACTGGTTCTAACTCAGCAGTTGGGGTTACAACACCTGTACGTCCAACGCTTAGTTCAATACCCGTCAGTTTTGTAACAACTTCTTCAGCTGGGAATTTATATGCAATGGCCCATCTTGGACTTTTTGCCGTTGTTCCTAAGCTTTCTTGAAGTGATATATCGTCCACTTTAATAACGATACCATCAATTTCATAATCAAGATGCGGACGTTTTTCTTGCCACTCTTGCACGTAATCAATGACCTCATCAATTGTTTCGCAAACTCGGCGATTCGGGTTTGTTTTAAATCCAAGCTCTCCTAAAAGGTTTAACGATTCACTATGCGATGTAATCGTCTTTCCTTCTAAATTCGTAAGCCCATATACGAATAAAGATAAATTACGCTTTGCTGCAATTTTTGGATCTAATTGACGCAATGAGCCCGCAGCTGCATTTCGCGGGTTCGCAAAGACAGCTTCTCCGTTCTGTTCTTTTTCTTCATTTAATTTCACAAATGAACGTTTCGGCATGTACGCTTCTCCGCGCGCTTCGAGCGTCATTTCTTCTGTTAAACGTAGAGGAATCGCTTTAATCGTTTTTAAATTTTGCGTAATATCCTCACCCGTTATACCATCACCGCGAGTTGCTCCTTGAATGAAGCGTCCTTTTTCATAATGAAGGGAAACCGCCAGTCCGTCAATTTTTAATTCGCACACATATCTTACATTTTGATCGTCAATTCCTTGACGTACCTTGCGATCCAAATCACGTAAATCACCTTCATTAAAAGCATTTCCTAAACTTAACATCGGCGATTTATGTGTTACTTTCTCAAAAATATCAAGAATTTCTCCGCCAACACGAACAGTTGGAGAGTCTTCTGTAAAAAATTCCGGATGTTCTGTTTCTAATTTAATTAACTCTTGCATATGACGATCATACTCTGCATCTGATACAGATGGCTGATCTAGCACGTGATACTCATAATTAAGCTTATTTAAAATGTCACGAAGCTCTTCAATACGCTTTTGTGCTGCTTCTTTCGACATGACCTCATTCCTTTCTTACACTTTCGTCACTGGCGCAAATTTAGCCATTAATCGTTTAATGCCAATTGGACTTGGGAACGCGATGTCTAATTCTTTCCCATCTCCTTCGCCTTTCACACTCACAACAGTGCCAATCCCCCATTTTTGATGTGATGCTTTATCACCAACTGACCAGCCAATTTGCTCACCGCCTGTTGTTTTCGCAGCTGAACGAACAAAGGCTGAACGAGAGCGAACGGTTGTTGTAGTGGTTGGTTTAGACTTTGCACTAAAAGTTTCACGCTTTGGTTTTACTTCATGAAGCGTTTCAATAAGCTCCTCAGGAATTTCCGAGATGAAACGTGATTCTTTATTCATGCTCGTTCTACCAAATATCGTTCGCATTTGGGCATTCGTTACGTACAGTTCTTCTTCTGCACGTGTAATCCCAACATACGCTAAGCGGCGTTCTTCTTGCATTTCATCTTCTTCCATTAAAGAACGAGTATGCGGGAAAATCCCTTCTTCTAATCCTAAAATGAAGACAACAGGGAATTCTAATCCTTTTGCAGAGTGCATCGTCATTAAAATGACTTCCTCACCAGCAGTTGGATCTTCGTCTACACGATCAATATCAGCAACAAGTGCTAAATCGGTTAAGAATGCAACAAGACTCTTATCTTCACTTTGTGATTCAAACGTCTGTGTAACAGATAAAAATTCATCTAAGTTTTCTAAACGTCCCTCTGATTCTAATGTACGTTCATTCTTCAGTGCATCACGGTAACCTGTTTTTTCTAACACTTCTTCTACAAGTTCTGTTACTGATAAATATTCTTGCATGTTTACCCAGTTATGAAGCTGCTTTGCAAAGTCTGCTACTGTCTTCGCAATTTTGGCACTTACACCGACATGCTCAATTTCATCTAATACAGCTGTCAATGAAAGACCATTTTGCACGCCATAATTAATGATCTTATCAATAGATGTTGCTCCAACACCACGTTTTGGCACATTAATAATACGCGCAAAGCTAATTTCATCATCCGGGTTTGCAATTAAACGCAAATACGCCAACATATCTTTAATCTCTTTACGGTCATAGAACTTAATACCACCAACAATTTTGTATGGAATATTTGATTTTAAGAAAATCTCCTCGACCATACGGGACTGGGCGTTCGTACGATATAGTACTGCAAAGTCTGTATACTTTCGATTTCCCATTTGAATTTCATCACGAATCTTTTTCGCAACAAAATATGCTTCATCTTTTTCAGTTGCAGCGCGGTAATACGAAATTTTACTCCCTACTTGATTATCCGTCCATAACTTTTTCGGTTTACGATTTGTATTCTTTTCAATAACCGCATTTGCTGCATTTAAAATACTTTGCGTTGAACGGTAGTTTTGTTCTAATAAAATAACTTGTGCATTGTTATAATCTTTTTCAAATGACAAGATATTCGAAATATCAGCTCCGCGCCAACGATAAATCGACTGATCTGAGTCACCAACTACACAAAGATTTTTAAAGCGCGCTGCCAATTGATTAACAAGAATATACTGAGCACGGTTCGTGTCCTGATACTCATCAACGTGAATATATTGGAATTTACGTTGATAAAACTCCAGTACTTCTGGCACCCGTTCAAATAATTGAATCGTCGTCATAATTAAATCATCAAAATCAAGTGCACTATTTTTAAGAAGACGCTTTTGGTATTCTGTATACACATCGCTCGTCAACTTTTCGTATGGATCTGCAATTGAGATTTTTTTCGCATATTTTTCTGAAGATAACAATTCATTTTTCGCATTGCTAATTCCCGCAAGAATAGAACGCGGTTCAAATTTCTTCGGATCAATATTGCGCTCTTTCATAATTTTTTTCACAACTGTTAATTGATCACTTGCATCTAAAATCGTAAAGTTACGATTAATACCAATGCGATCAATATCTCGTCGTAAAATGCGCACACACATAGAGTGGAATGTTGAAATCCAAATATCCTCTGCTTCTGGCCCAACGAGTTTATCAATACGCTCACGCATTTCACGCGCCGCTTTATTTGTAAACGTAATCGCAAGTACATTCCAGGGTGCAACACCTTTTTCGCCAAGTAAATAGGCAATACGGTGCGTTAACACACGCGTCTTACCACTACCTGCTCCCGCCATAAGTAACAATGGTCCAGACGTTGTTTGGACAGCCTTTTGTTGCTGCGGATTTAATCCTGTTAATAATTTTTCTGTTATACTCATGTATTCGGCCACCTACTTTCCTTTTACAGCTTGTACTGTTGCTATAGCTTTCTTTATATCTTCATAAATTAAATTTCCAACGACAACTGTATCCGCATATTGCGCCATTTCTTTCGCTTGGTCTGCATTTGCAATCCCGCCGCCATAATATAATGTTGCACTCTGCAGCTCAGCTTTCACTTTTCTTACAAGTTCCGCATCTCCATATGTGCCGCTGTATTCTAAATAGAAAATTGGTAAATGGAGAAGTTTATCTGCCATACGTGCATATGCAATCACATCGTCTTCCGATAGTTCACAATTTGCTTCCGTTAACTTTGCTACTTTCGCTTCTGGATTTAACACACAATATCCTTGCATGAGAATTTCATCCCAGTTCATAATATCTCCATATTCTTTCAACGCTGCATGATGAAGGCCTGTTACCCAGTCTACCTTTTGACTGTTTAACACACTTGGGATGTAATAAAAATCGAATCCTGGTGTAATCGAATCCAGTGTTGAAACTTCTAATACACAAGGAACCGCATATCTACGAATGCTTACTAGCATGTGTAATACATTATCAATTGTAATTCCGTCACTTCCGCCAACAATGACAGCGTCCGTTCCCGATTCACAAATAAGCTCTAAATGTTCATCGCTTAACTCCTTATTCGGATCAAGCTTAAATACATGTTTCCACTGTGAAATATCGTACATGAAAACACCCTTTCTTTTCTCTAATCGTCTTTACGCATTCTTTCATTATAACAAAAAATAAGCTGCTGACACACGTCCCATGCAACATCTTTTTCTACGTCAAATGTTGGATTGTATACAGAAAAAGCATGCAAGGAACAATAACTCTTGAAATGAATAAACCTATTTCAAAGCTGATGAGAAGGAGTGAATGTCTTGAGCAAGCAAAACATCGGCACAATCAATGCTCTTATTCGTATTACACTGGGTTTTATTCTGCTTAGCTGCAGCACTGCAAAGCTTGTAAGAAAACCATGGTGTACTTGGTCAAAGATTATGCTTTGGGTCGGGGCAATGAGAATCGCAGAAGGCATCATTCGTTTCTGTCCTATTGTCGAAGCATGCAAATTTAGTAAATATATGAACATTCCCGATTTAAAAATGCCAGGCATGGATTTTATGAAGAATGGACAGTCTAATAAACAAGAAGCACATCCGACTTCTCATAAAGACGAAAAGACAAGTCATGGAAGTTATGATGCTTCTGATAAGGAAATCGAGTCTGAACTCGAAAAGGCTCTTCTGTCCAAACCGCTTTGAATCATTTGTCAACATGCAAGATGCTCTCAAAGAAACTTAGTCGCTGCAGTGGGCGGCTAAGTTTTCTTTTACTTTATTTTACCACGAATAAGAACTAATGTTCTATTTGCTAAAATTTTATTTTTTCGTAACTACGCAGTTACTTTATGAAAAACCGACAGAAAAGCATTTTTTTAAATGGGCGAGAGGGACTGGCGATGCATAGGAGCGGTCAGGGCCTTTTCCTGCCACGTGCAAGGTTTGAAAACAAAAGTAGACAATAAGTGCAGGCCCCTGCCCTGTTTGCATGACAGCAGTCTATATGCCAAAAAATGAATTTATAAGTAATAGAGAGACACATCTTCACTAAAATCATACCCTTTTTTAAATTTCTAAAAGGTATAGCTGAGTAGTTACATTTTTTCTATAAATTATAACAGAAACCTATTGTCACCTTTGATATAAAAGTGATATCATTTTTATATCAAAAGGAGGCGAGATCATGAAAGAAAAACAAGTATTTCATGTAAATGGATTTTTAGGACTGCTTGCAGTTCTAGTTTTAATTGGGGTTGGTTTATTAAGTCTTATTAATGAACTATTTGCTATTGGTATTCCCTCTTTTTTATTAGCAGCAATCCTAGCAAGTAGTATCGGAACTGTACAGCCAAACCAAGCAAAAGTAATTACATTTTTCGGTAACTATTTAGGAACTATTCGTGAAAGCGGCCTGTTTTTAACAGTTCCATTTTCATTTCGCCAAACGGTTTCACTACGCGTTGAAAACTTTAATAGTCAGAAATTAAAAGTAAATGATGTAGATGGGAATCCAATTGAAATTGCAGCTGTTGTTGTTTACAAAGTCGTTGATTCCGCAAAAGCGATCTTTGGTGTCGAACATTATGATGCCTTCGTGGAAATTCAAAGCGAAACAGCAATTCGCCACGTAGCAACGAAATATCCGTATGATAATTTCCAAGATGACAACATCGTTACACTGCGCGGAAACTCAGAAGAAATTTCCGAAGAATTAAAACGCGAATTAGAAGCACGTTTAGAAATTGCAGGAGTAGAAGTAATCGAAACTCGTTTAACGCACTTAGCTTACGCAACTGAAATTGCCCACGCAATGCTTCAGCGTCAACAGGCAAAAGCAGTATTAGCTGCAAGAAAAGAAATTGTAGAAGGTGCCGTACAAATGGCGAAAGATTCTATTCAAAAACTCGATGAAGAGGGTATACTTGATCTAGATGACGAAAGAAAAGCAAATATGGTTAATAACTTATTAGTTGCCATCGTCTCAGATAAAGGAGCACAACCAGTTATTAATACAGGAAGTCTCTACTAAAGGTTGTCGGTAATCATGGCTAAAAAGAAAAGCTTCCCATTACGAATCGATCCCGAATTGTACGCAGTTATTGAAAAATGGGCAAACGACGAATTTCGAAGTGTAAATGCTCATATTGAATATTTACTTCGCGAGATGGCAAAGCAAAAGGGTAAGATAAAAAAAGAGTCCTAACTTTTTATGAGTAGGGCTCTTTTTTCTTTTAAGGATATCGACACATACCCATCAAGTTAAGGTTTTGAAGTATCCTAAGTATAATTAACTCTATTCTTTTTTATTTTCGGCTTTTACACTTCTCTCTAAATCAGCAAACCAATGAAGATCACTATAATTTTCTTTTTGACCAATGTCTTGTAGCTTATTGTTACTATAATTAATAGATAATATTAAGTCTGGCATCGCATCAAAATCATTTTTCGCTAATTCATAGTACGTTGGACCGTATGTTGCGGTCGCATCATTCACATAATTACGAGTGTACGGATTTTGACGCATACGATTCAAATAGAGTTCAAGTACATCTTGACCATCAGGAGTTAAAAACTTACCATCTTTACGCTCTAAATCACGTAAATTGTATCCTGTTCCTGCTCGAAGTGTAGAAATCAAACCGTATTTACGTCTTGCCTCCAACGTCATTTGTTCGGAATTTAAATTACTACTTTGGAAAATATGTAAAAATAATTTTTTACCATTGATTTTATTATTTAAAATCCGTTCAATTTGTTGCAGTAATCGTATATTCTTACTACCTTTCACGATGACTTGAAAATCATTCGAATCAACACTGAAAGCTAAGTTCTCATCATTTGAAATCGTGATGTTATTTTGAGCCAATAAATTTTGAATCCAACGATTTACTTGATCCCGCTGAAAAGCTTTCTCTTGATGATTTTCAACAATGCCATTGATAATATCTGCGTTTCTAAACAAAGAATCACGCACATCATAAAAACCAACTCTACCATCTTGCAATATACTCATTTCTGCTCGCCATGCAACCTCTCTCTCCTCTTTACTTAAATCATGACGAAATTCTTTTGAATATTGATTAGAATATTTATCACTAATATGTTGTTCAGGATTGGCATATAGCATGTTTTCCTCATTAATCTTACTATACTTCTCTTGCATTAACTTCATCCTATGGTCTATTTCACTCTCATATTTATTATTATGTTTAATTTCTACAGTAGATTGATCCTTTTTCTCAGGTTTATTAAATTTAGTATTATCATTGATATAGGACGATGTATAATTTGTGATTTTCATTAGGAATATTCCCTTTCTTTACATAATATCCCTCTGTTATATCGCAAAAACGTAATGTTAAGTTGTAAAATTATGCAAAAAAGTAATATTTTTATTAATCGAATATACTAATTTTACAAAATTAAAATAAGACCCCAAAGCGAAATGTACTTTCACTTTGAGGCCTTATATCATCGCCAGCATCTAAAGAGTCTGGCCAATCGCACGGTACCCAATATCACTACGATAAAATAAACCGTCGCTTTCAATTTTTGCTATTTCTTTATATACCTTATCTTTCGCTGCTTGTAAGTCCTTTTCTTTACAAGCAACAAACAACACACGCCCGCCATTCGTTACAAATTCTCCATTTTTCACATCTGTTCCGGCATGAAAGACAATTACATCCTCTAACGTTGCTAAGCCTTTTATAACCGCGCCTTTTTCATAGCTTTCTGGATATCCTTTTGCAGCCAGTACAACACCAATTACCGCTTCTTCAGACCACTCTAAAGTAAGCTCTTTTCCATCTAGTACATAATTGCATACATCGACTAAATCACTCTCTAAGCGAGGTAGAATTACTTCTGTTTCCGGGTCACCAAAGCGTGCATTAAACTCGATTACTTTCGGTCCTTCACTTGTTAAAATAAGCCCTGCATATAAAATACCTGTAAAGGAACGTCCTTCTTGTATCATTGCCTCAGCTGTCGGATGTAGAATAGTTTCAATCGCTTGCTCAACTGCTGACTGCGGAATTTGTGGTACTGGAGAATACGCCCCCATTCCACCTGTATTCGGTCCTTTATCACCATCAAAAGCACGTTTATGATCTTGTGCAATCACCATTGGGTATACAGTTGTCCCGTTTACAAATGCCATAAGTGAAAATTCTTGTCCGTCTAAAAATTCTTCAATAACAACCTTTTTGCTTGCCTCTCCAAACTTTACGTCTTGCAGCATTTCTTTTACAGCTTGCAGTGCTTCTTCTAACGTCATCGCAACCGTTACACCTTTACCAGCTGCTAAGCCATCTGCTTTAATAACAATTGGAGCGCCGACTTTTTCAATATATGCCACTGCTTCTTCATAGTTTGTAAATGTTTCATATGCCGCTGTTGGAATGTCATACTTTTTCATAAGCTCTTTCGTAAAAGCTTTACTTCCTTCAATAACAGCTGCCTTACTATTTGGCCCAAATACGCGAAGGCCTTCTGCTTCAAAACGGTCAACAATACCGTTCATAAGTGGAATTTCTGGTCCGACAAATGTTAAACCAACGTTATTTTCTTTCGCAAAAGCAATAAGCGCGTCAAAATCATTTTCATCGATTGCTACAGGTGTTGCAACATCTTTCATTCCCTCATTTCCAGGTGCTACATATACAGTCTCTACTTGCTTTGACCCTGCAAATTTCCACGCTAACGCGTGCTCACGTCCACCGCGGCCAATTACTAAAACATTCATATTTCATCCCCCATTATTCAAGTTTAAATCCAGTACCTTCGCGATATATCGGCGGAAGTGGTACATTTATCGGCGCTTCGACACAGAATAAAGACCCTTCTACGATGTTCGACACGTGAGCTGGATCCTATTCAAAAGTAGAAGAAGATGACCCAAAAGTGAACTTTCGGTCATCTCCGTTGTTTCTCAATTAATGTTTAAAATGACGTACCCCAGTGAACACCATCGTAATGCCATACTCGTCTGCTTTTTGAATGGACTCTTCATCACGAATGGATCCACCTGGTTGAATGACTGCTGTAATGCCGGCTTTTGCCGCTTCTTCTACTGTATCTGGCATTGGGAAGAATGCATCAGATGCAAGTGCACTTCCTTGTGCTTTCTCACAAGCTTGTGTAATGGCAATTTTTGCTGATCCAACGCGGTTCATTTGCCCTGCACCAACACCAATTGTCATATTATCTTTTGCTAAAACAATCGCATTAGATTTTACATGTTTCACAACTTTCCATGCTAATTTCAGATCGTTCCACTCTTGCTCAGTTGGTTCGCGTTTTGTTGGAATTGTTACTGAACCTTCTTCTAATGATAATGTGTCCTCTTCTTGTACAAGTAAACCACCTTGTACTGATGTTAGTTTTTTACTTGCTATTTCTGCTTTTGCGATATCTACTGTTAACAGGCGTAAATTCTTCTTACTTTGCAGTACTTCTAACGCTTCTGCTGAGAAGGACGGTGCAATAATGATTTCTAAGAAAATTTCATGCAGTTTTTCTGCTGTTGCTTTATCAATTTCACGGTTTGCTGCAATGATACCACCGAAGATTGATACTGGGTCAGCTTCGTAAGCACGTGTATATGCTTCATGAATATCCGTACCAACACCAACACCACATGGATTCATATGCTTTACAGCTACAACTGCTGGCTCTGTAAATTCTTTCACGATGCTAAGGGCTGCATCTGCATCATTTATATTATTGTAAGACAGCTCTTTTCCATGTAATTGCTCTGCATAAGCAATAGAAGAAGAAGCTGCAAATGGCGCTTTATAGAATGTTGCTTTTTGATGTGGGTTTTCGCCGTAACGCAAATCTTGTTTTTTCTCAAATGTTACTGTTAATGATTCCGGACTTTCTTCACCTATTTGTTCTGTTAAATAGTTTGAGATTAATGCATCATATGCTGCTGTATGACGGAATACTTTTGCTGCTAATTTACGTTTTGTTTCTTTTGAAACTTCTCCGCTTCCCTTTAGTTCTCCTAATACAACATCGTAGTCTGTTGGATCAACGATAACTGCTACAAACTCATGGTTTTTCGCAGCAGAACGAATCATCGTTGGGCCGCCAATATCAATATTTTCAATCGCATCAGCAAATGTCACATCTGGCTTTGCAATTGTTTCTTTAAATGGATATAAGTTTACAACAACAAAGTCAATCGGCTGAATGCCAAGCTCATTCATTTGCGCCATATGCGTTTCGTTATCACGTACAGCAAGAAGTCCACCATGAATGTTTGGATGTAATGTTTTCACACGACCGTCCATAATTTCTGGAAAACCAGTTACTTCAGAAATACCAATTACTTGTAAGCCGTTTTCTTCTAGTAATTTTTTCGTACCGCCTGTTGAAATAACCTCAATACCTTGCTTAAGTAATCCTTTTACAAACTCTACAACCCCATCTTTATTTGAAACACTTACTAATGCACGTTTTTTCATTTATCCTTCACCCCTAGTTGTATTAAAATGCTGCTCTTATGACTTCACTTCAGAATGTAATAAAGATTTCACCGTATCCACGTACAATCTATGTTCGACAAGTTGAATTTTCTTTTGTAAACTTTCTCGTGTATCATGTTCAGAAACTGCTACCGCTTCCTGCGCAATAATTGGTCCTGTATCCATTCCTGCATCAACGTAATGGATTGTTACGCCCGTTACTTTCACACCAGCTTCAATTGCTTGTCCAACTGCATCTTTTCCAGGAAAGCTTGGCAATAGTGAAGGATGAATGTTAACGATTCTCCCTCCATAAGCAGTTAGCAATGTCGGACCAATTAAACGCATATACCCCGCTAAAATAATCCAATCAATCTCGTATTCTTGCAATTTCTTTACTATTTCTTGTTCGAATGCTTCCTTTGATTCATACGCTTTCGCTGAAAAGGAAAAGCAAGGAACATGATGATCATTTGCACGGTCTACAACACGTGCGCCTGGCTGATCGCATACAAGCAAACTAAGCTGTGCATCTAATCTTCCAGCTTCTACTGCATCCACAAGTGCTTGAAAGTTAGAACCGCTTCCTGAAGCAAAAATCGCTACTCGGCTCATGCTTTTGCTCCTCCATCAAATGTAACACCTGAACCTGATACAGTGCGTCCAATGATATGAGCTGTTTCCCCTTGCTCTTCTAAAAGCTTTATAGCACCTTCTGCATCTTCTTCTTTCACCGCTACTACCATACCAATACCCATGTTAAAAATATTGAACATTTCTTCTTTCTTTAATTGACCAACTTCTTGCAGTAAATCAAAGATTGGATGAACTGTCCAAGAACCAATTTCAATTTGTGCTCCAATGCCATCTGGTAACATACGTGGAATATTTTCAATAAATCCGCCACCAGTAATGTGAGCCATACCGCTTACGTTATATTTCTTCAATAGTTCTAAAATAGGTTTGACGTAAATTTTTGTTGGTGTTAATAACTCTTCACCAAGTGGTAGTTCTAAACGACCATAAATACGATCAAGTGAAAGCTGTCCATCCTCTAATAACACCTTACGTACAAGAGAATAGCCATTGCTATGAATTCCGCTAGAAGCAAGTCCGATTAATATTTGATTCTCTTCAATAGATTGTCCTGTAACAATCTTCTTTTTATCAACAATACCAACTGTAAAACCAGCTAAATCATATTCTTCCTCAGAATACATCCCTGGCATTTCAGCTGTTTCCCCGCCGATTAATGAACAACCGGCCTGACGGCATCCTTCTGCAATTCCTTTGACGATGTTTTCAATTTTACTAGGTTCTGCTTTACCACAAGCAATATAATCAAGGAAAAAGAGCGGCTCTGCCCCTTGAACAACAATATCGTTCACACACATTGCAACTGCATCGATGCCGATTGTGTCATGCTTGTCCATCATGAAAGCGAGCATTAATTTTGTTCCTACACCATCTGTTCCAGATACTAATACTGGCTCTTCTAGTGCAAATTTTGAAAGGTCAAACATTCCTCCAAAACCGCCTAGCCCGCCTAGCACTTCTTTTCTCATCGTTGTTTGCACGTGTTTTTTCATGCGAGATACCGCTTCATATCCAGCTTCAATATCTACTCCTGCTTGCTTATATGCATTCGCCATCGTTTCTATACACCTCGTCTTTTTATACTGAAAGAATTTCTCCCAAGAAAAAGCGAGCTTCTACACAGCATATAGTAGAAGCTACTATGCTTTCTTATCGTGCTCTACATAAATCCATTTTAATTTTTCGACATATAGGTCGCTGCTGTGCAAACAAAAAATGACTTACACTCGCTTTCTCCCTTTGTTTTAACCCTTGCATGTGGTAGGAAAAGGCCCTGACCGCTTCTATGCACGGCCAGATGCTCTCGTCCCCCTAAAAAGAAAGGGGTTTTTATGCCGTTTTTTTATTTGTATATATAATTGAATCTTTCCTTTATTTCATACTTTCTAATAGCTCTTGTTCATAATCATAAAGAGCCGTTGGATAATCTCCATTAAAGTAAGCCATACATAAACCGCCATATTTCCCTTCATACGGGCGTCCAATTGCATCAATTAAGCTCTCTTCACTTAAAAATGTTAAAGAGTCTGCTCCAATAATTTGACGAATTTCTTCTATTGAATGATTTGCTGCGATTAATTCTTTTCTTGTTTGAATGTCAATTCCATAGAAGCATGGATACTTAAGCGGCGGCGAAGCAATTCTTACATGCACTTCTGTTGCCCCTGCCTCACGAAGCATACGAACAATTCGCTTGCTCGTTGTACCACGTACAATAGAGTCATCAATCATAACAACACGTTTTCCTTCAACAACACCTCGTACTGCTGAAAGTTTCATTTTTACCCCTTGTTCACGCAATTCTTGAGAAGGTTGAATAAACGTACGTCCAACATAACGATTTTTAATTAAACCTAACTCATAAGGAATTCCAGTTGCTTCTGCATAGCCGATTGCCGCCGAAATACTAGAATCAGGTACACCTGTTACAACATCTGCTTCAACCGGAGCTTCCTTTGCTAACAATTTCCCCATATTTTTACGTGCTGCATGAACGTTAACGCCAGCAATGTTTGAATCAGGGCGCGCAAAGTAAATGTACTCCATACTGCAAATGGCATGTTCTATATCATTTGTAAAACGATCTACCTGAATCCCTTCATCATTAATGATGAGTAATTCTCCAGGCTCTACATCACGAATGTATGTTGCCCCTACTACATCAAAGGCACATGTTTCAGATGCTACAACGTATGCATCTCCCATCTTTCCAATCGAAAGCGGACGGAACCCATTCGGATCTAATGCAACAATCATTTCGTTTCCTGTTAATAACAAATAGGCAAAAGCACCTTTTACTTTGTTTAATGCATCTTTTACACTTTCAATTAACGTACCTTTTGTATTACGTTTAATTAGATGAAGCAATACTTCTGTATCCGAACTTGTTTGAAAAATACTTCCCTCTGCCTCTAATTCACGGCGAAGCATTTTAGCATTAATTAAATTACCGTTATGCGCTAATGCCATACTATGGTCTGAAAAGCGGAATAACAACGGTTGAACATTCGCCACTTCAGCGCCGCCCGCTGTTGCATAACGAACGTGCCCAATTGCTGATTTTCCATTTAAATCATCTAACTCACCGCATGAAAACACTTCTGATATTAAACCAAGCCCTCTATGACCAATGATTTTCTCCCCATTATTTACAACAATTCCAGCGCCTTCTTGACCACGGTGCTGCAAACTATGCAACCCGTAATACGTAACTTGTGCTGCATTTTCATGCCCCCAAATTCCAAAAACGCCGCATTCTTCATTTAGCCCCTTTATTTCATTAAGCATGGAATAGCCCCTTTCCAAGCCGTTCTCATTTCATCAACATCTGCTGTAAGCAATACTTCATTTTCTTCATTAAGAATTGTTAATTGATTTGTATTTGTTACTTCCCCAACACAAAGTGCATCTACCATATTTTCAAACGCTTCTTTTTGCTCGCGTTTTACTGTAACAATAAAGCGAGATTGTGATTCTGCAAATAACATCGCTGTCGTTTCCCCAGCTAATTTCACATCTGCACCTAATCCGTTTGCCCCCATTGCACTTTCTGCGAACGCAACTGCTAATCCGCCTTCTGCAACGTCATGCGCTGATTGTACAAGTCCATCTTGAATCGCTGCTAATAATTGCTTTTGACGTTTTTCTTCTACTTCTAAGTCGATGCTTGGTGCCTGACCGAAAATCTTTCCATACACCATCTTTTGCAATTCGCTGCCGCCAAACTCCGCTTTTGTTTCACCGATTACATAAACAAGATCACCAGCTTGCTTAAACTCTTGCGTTGTTACATGCTTTACGTCATGTACAAGACCAACCATACCAACAGTTGGTGTTGGGTATACCGCTTCCCCACTGCGCTCATTGTACATTGATACGTTTCCACCAATAACAGGTGTATTTAACGTGCGGCACGCTTCACTCATACCATCTACTGACTTCTCAATTTGCCAGAAGATTTCTGGCTTTTCAGGATTACCAAAGTTTAAACAATCCGTAATTGCAAGTGGCTCACCGCCAGAACATACAATATTACGAGCTGCTTCTGCTACAGCAATTTTCCCGCCTACTTCTGGGTCTAAATAAATGTAGCGAGAGTTACAATCCGTTGTCATTGCTAATGCTTTATTTGTTTCGCGAACACGAACAACCGCTGCGTCAGACCCTGGTGTAACAACTGTGTTTGTGCGTACTTGGTAATCATATTGATCATATACCCACTCTTTACTTGCAATCGTTGGTTGCTGAAGTAAAGAAAGTAATGTTTCTTTATAGTTTTCTACTTTTGGTGTTTCCATCTTCATTTGTTGGAACTCTGCAAAATACGCTGCTTCTTTTGAAGGCTTATGATAAACAGGTGCTTCTTCTGCTAATGCATCAGCCGGCACTTCCGCAACCATTTCACCTTTATGGAATAAACGAAGCATTTTATCTTCTGTTACTTTCCCCATTGTTACTGCTGCAAGGCCGTATTTTTCAAATAACTCCACAATCTCTTGTTCTCTACCTTTTTTCACGACGATTAGCATACGCTCTTGTGATTCAGAAAGCATCATCTCGTATGGTGTCATACCTGTTTCACGCTGCGGTACATCATCTAAATACATTTCAATACCCATACCTGCTTTACTTGCCATCTCTGCAGAAGATGATGTTAAGCCTGCCGCTCCCATATCTTGAATACCGACAAGTGCGTCAGATTTTACAAGCTCTAAGCACGCCTCGATTAAAAGCTTCTCCATAAATGGATCGCCTACTTGCACCGCTGGACGTTTTGCTTCAGAATCCTCAGATAGCTCTTCTGATGCAAACGTTGCACCGTGAATACCGTCACGTCCTGTTGAAGCACCAACATACATTACTGTATTACCAGCACCGTGCGCTTGCCCTTTTTTAATATCTTCATGATTAATTAACCCAACGCACATTGCATTTACAAGTGGATTTCCTTCATAGCATGGATCGAACTGTACTTCACCGCCAACAGTTGGAATACCAATGCAGTTACCGTATCCTGCAATACCTGCTACAACTTCTTCAAATAAATATTTTACGCGCGGTGATTTTAGCTCACCGAAGCGAAGTGAATTTAACATCGCGATTGGACGTGCTCCCATAGAAAACACATCACGGATAATACCGCCAACCCCAGTCGCTGCACCTTGATATGGCTCAATTGCAGATGGATGGTTATGACTTTCCATTTTAAATACTACCGCTTGATTATCACCGATATCTACGATTCCAGCGCCTTCACCAGGACCTTGCAGTACACGTTCACCAGTCGTTGGAAACTTACGAAGAACTGGCTTGGAATTTTTATAACTACAATGCTCTGACCACATAACAGAAAACAATCCTGTTTCTGTGTAGTTTGGCAGACGTCCTAAAATCTTTTCAACCATGGCAAACTCTTCGTCTGTTAATCCCATTTCCGCATAAATGCGTTGTTCTTTAATTCGAGTTGGATTTGGTTCAAGCAGTAACGACATATGTTTCCCTCCAATGTTTCAAAATAGATTGAAATACTTTTAGACCATCCGCTCCTCCAAGTAATTCATCAACAGTACGTTCTGGATGCGGCATCATACCAAGTACATTTCCTTGCTCATTTACAATCCCTGCAATATCTGAAACGCTTCCGTTTGGATTCTCTACATAACGGAAGACAATTTGATTATTTTCTTCTAACTGTTTCAACGTTGCTTCATCACAGTAGTAGTTTCCTTCACCATGAGCGATTGGAATATCGATCACTTCATCTTTCTCATATTGCGCTGTAAACATTGTTGTATTATTTTCAACACGAAGCTGAACAGTACGGCACATAAACTTTAAGTTTTTATTACGAATTAATGCACCTGGCAATAAGCCGGACTCTACTAAAATTTGAAATCCGTTACATACACCTAAGATTGGTTTTCCTGCTTCAGCTGCTTTTCGTACACCTTTCATTGCGTTTGCAAAGCGAGAAATAGCTCCGCAGCGAAGGTAATCGCCGTAAGAGAAACCACCTGGCAGTAAAATTGCATCGTACTGATCTAAGTTTTCTTCACTATGCCAAACGTAGTCTACATCTTGGCCAAGCTCATCTTTAATTGCATGAAACATATCTACGTCACAGTTCGAACCTGGGAAAACGATTACGGCAAATTTCACTGCGCGACAACCTCCTCAACTTCATAGCGATAATCTTCAATCACTACGTTCGTTAATAATTTTTCGCACATTTCTTTTACCATTGCATCAATATCTGTAACTGATTTATCAATTGTTAGTTCCATATATTTACCAATGCGAACATCTTGTACTTCTGTAAAGGAAAGACTATGAAGTGCTCCTTTTACCGCTGTTCCTTGTGGATCTAATACACTTTCTCTTAACGTTACATATACCTTTACTTTATACATGTGAAGCTCCCCCTAATCGTTTTAAAATCTCTTCATAAGCCTCTGTTAAATTACCAAGATCACGGCGGAATACATCTTTATCAAATTTTTCATTGCTCGCTTCATCCCATAAGCGGCATGTGTCTGGTGAAATTTCATCCGCTAATAAAATTTCTCCATCTTCTGTTACACCGAACTCTAATTTAAAATCTACTAATCTTACACGACAGCTTGCGAAATGCTCAATCAATACTTGATTGATTTGTAGAGCTTTTTCTCGTAGTATGCTTACTTGCTCTGGCGTTGCAACGTTCAACACACGAATATGATCTTCTGTTACAAGAGGATCCCCTAAATCATCATCTTTGTAGTAAAATTCGACGATTGGTGTTGTAAGTGTAGTACCTTCTTCCATACCTAGTCGTTTTGAAAGACTACCCGCAACCACATTTCTTGTGACAACTTCTAATGGAATAATGCTTACTTTTTTTACAATTTGTTCTGTTTCTGATATTTTCTCAACAAAGTGTGTTTTGATTCCCACTTCTTGTAACTTTCTGAATAAAAGAGTTGTAATCTCGTTGTTCAGACGACCTTTTCCTGTAATCGTCGCTTTCTTTTCCCCATTGAAAGCAGTAGCACTATCTTTATACTCTACCCAAACCATATCTGCTGCTTCTGTACGATAAATTCTTTTTGCTTTACCTTCATACAGCAATTCTAGTTTTTGCATTTCGCAAGCCCCCTGTAGTTTGAAAAATGTGAATAGTATACTTATAAAGAATGGCACAGAACGAAACGATTCTGTGCCATATAAAATTATCAGCTTAGTTCAAGCCAAGACGTTCAAAAATTGTATCAACATGTTGTAAGTGATGTTCATAGTTGAAACATTCATTGATTTCTTCTTGTGTTAATTTGCTTGTAATACGCTCGTCAGCTTCTACAAGCTCTTTAAATTGCACTTGTGTTTCCCATGCTTCCATCGCTTTAGGTTGTACAATATCATAAGCTTCTTCACGTACCATACCTTT
Organism: Bacillus sp. JJ864; assembly: GCF_036963045.1. NCBI lineage: Bacteria > Bacillati > Bacillota > Bacilli > Caryophanales > Bacillaceae > Bacillus > Bacillus sp. JJ864. Next base: position 21,233 of record NZ_JBALLY010000011.1, read on the forward strand.
CTCGATTAACGTAAGCATTACGCGCTGAGAGTAAATTAGGCCATATGTTCTTTCCATGTTACGTTTCATGTTCTCTGGGAATACTGTTAAGTTTTTCACGATATTACCGAAACGATTTAACATGTAGTTTAATGCGATTGTTGCATCTGGTAAGATAATACGTTCTGCAGAAGAATGTGAGATGTCACGTTCATGCCATAATGGAACATTCTCGTAAGATGTCATCATATAACCACGGATAACACGAGCTAAACCAGTCATATTTTCAGAACCGATTGGATTTCGTTTATGCGGCATTGCAGAAGAACCTTTTTGTCCTTTCGCAAATGACTCTTCCACTTCACGTGTTTCACTCTTTTGTAAACCGCGAATTTCAACTGCCATTTTCTCAATAGATGTTGCGATTAATGCAAGTGTTGACATGTAATGTGCATGACGATCACGTTGCAATGTTTGTGTTGAAATCGGAGCTGCTTCTAACCCTAAGTTTTCACAAACATATTTTTCTACGAATGGATTAATGTTCGCGAATGTACCAACTGCACCAGACAATTTACCAACGCGAACTGTATCAGCTGCTTGTTTAAAACGTTCTAAGTTACGTTTCATTTCTTCATACCAAAGACCAAGTTTTAAACCAAATGTTGTTGGTTCTGCATGAACACCGTGCGTTCTTCCCATCATAATTGTGTATTTATGTTCTTTTGCTTTGTTAGCTAAAATAGTAATGAAATTTTCTAAGTCGTTTAGTAGAATTTCATTTGCTTGTTTTAAGATATAAGATAAAGCTGTATCTACTACGTCTGTAGATGTTAAACCATAATGAACCCATTTGCGTTCTTCACCTAATGCTGGTGTTTCTGATACAGCACGAGTGAAAGCAACTACATCATGACGTGTTTCTTTTTCAATCTCATAAATACGCTCCATATCGAATGATGCATTTTCACGAATTTTTTTCACATCTTCTTTTGGAATATCACCAAGTTCAGCCCATGCTTCACATGCTAAAATTTCAACTTCTAACCACGCTTTAAATTTGTTTTCTTCCGTCCAAATCGCACCCATCTCAGGGCGTGTATAACGACTAATCATCTTTTTCCCTCCAAAAGTTGTTCTTGATGGTCCCAAATATGCAAACTCTGCGCTTTTTCTAAAGCAACTTCAATATTTTCATTTAAAATATTTACATGCCCCATTTTACGCTGCGCTTTTGCTTCTTCTTTTCCATACAAGTGTAAATAGCACCCGGTAAATCTATTCACTTGTCTTAGGACCCCTTCTATATGTTCGCCTAAAATGTTGACCATGACAACTGGTTTTAACAAATTTGTTTCTCCTAGAGGTAAATTACAGATTGCTCGAATATGTTGCCCAAATTGACTTATTTCACATGCATCGATTGTATAATGTCCTGAATTGTGAGGTCTTGGTGCTAATTCATTAATATAAATCTCACCATCTGCCGTAGCAAACATCTCTACCGCTAATGTTCCCACAAGCTGAAGTTCATCCGCAAGTACCTGTGCATATGTAATTGCTTTTTGTGAAAGTGCTTCTGTGATGCGAGCTGGTACGATGGATTCATGTAAAATGTTATTTACATGAATATTTTCAGCTACTGGAAATACCTTCGTTTCACCACTAACACTGCGAGTGACAATAACTGATACTTCTTTTTCAAATGGCACCCATTTTTCAAGAATACATTCAGCTTGATTTACAAGTTCCCTTGCTCTTACAACATCCGCTTCGCTTCTTAAAACAACTTGCCCTTTCCCGTCATATCCCCCTGTTGTTGTTTTTAACACACAAGGAAAGGAAAGTTCCGTAATTGCTTCTAAAAGTGCATCTTGCGTCTGCACGAGTCTATATGGTGCAACTGGTAAGCCAACACTCACGATTGCATTCTTTTCTGTAAAACGATTTTGCGTTTTATTTAACAACTGACTACCTTGTGGTAAATATGCATGTTTTTCAAGCCATTGTAAACATCTATAATCAATATTTTCAAATTCATATGTGATAACATCGCTTATTTCCGCTAAATGCTGAATCGCTTTCAAATCATCATATGCTGCAACAATTTCAATATCAGCAACTTGTGCACATGGCGAATGCTTTGCCGGATCTAGTACAGCAATTTTATAACCCATTTCCTTCGCTGCTAGCGCCATCATTCTTCCAAGCTGGCCACCGCCAATAATTCCAATTGTTTTTCCAGGTAAAATGATTCTTGTCATATCAGCTCACTACCTTCACGCACATTTTTCTCAATTGCTTCTCTTCTCAATTCTAATGCATCATGTATATCATCATGAAATGATCCGAGTATTTGTGCTGCAAGTAGTCCTGCGTTTGTTGCACCAGCCTTACCGATCGCGACAGTCGCCACCGGAACCCCTCCTGGCATTTGAACGATAGACAGTAACGAATCCAAACCATTTAACGCTTTTGATTGAACAGGAACACCGATTACAGGAAGATTTGTCTTCGCTGCAACCATCCCTGGTAAATGAGCGGCTCCCCCAGCTCCAGCAATAATAACTTTTAATCCACGTTCACGAGCTGTTTCTGCATATTCAAACATATAATCTGGAGTCCGATGAGCGGATACAACTTTCTTCTCATACGGAATGTGTAATTCATCTAAAATGTCACAAGCATATTTCATTGTTTCCCAGTCTGACGTGCTTCCCATTATGATTCCAACTAGTGATTTCATATTAGAATCCCCCCGATTCAAATAAAAAAAGCCTGAAATAGAACAGTTTCTCTTTTACTATGAGAGAAAGCGCTCTACTCAGGCATACGTATCCCTTGTGAATAGAAAAATACCGAGTGACTTTCCCTCATAGTCTAACGAATAACGGTCGTTAGGTAGAGACTTGCAGGCCATATCCCCGCGATTATATGAGGTGCGATATAATATTGTTTCTATCGTTATATTAACAGGTGTTATTCAAACATGTCAACAAATAATCGAATGTTTTTTATCCAGTACATTATAACGTTCGTGTTTTAGTTATAATAAAAAGAAGAACCGAAAAAATATGCAAAAAAAGAAGGGAATTAAAGAAGAAATGCGAGAATATATGCAATTTAACTCGCATAACCATTCACTATATAAATAGGAAGGATTACATTCAAAAACAATTCAAAGTTATTGCGGTTGGAGATATAGCAGGAACTACTTTTTGTATATTTAAGCATCGTCTATGATACTATTATTATAAATTCACACTAATTCATAGGTGGTTTAATTATGAGGAAACTTAACATATTGTCATATTTATGTTTTTCTATCGCAATAACTGCTGCAATTATTGCATCCTTTTTTATAACATCTGACTTTTTCTATTCTCATTATTTAAAACTTATACTTTTTGTAGAAATAATCAGTCCCATTATCGGAATTATTTTAGGTTCTTTCGGAAAACCTGGAAAGCCAAAACAAATTGCTATTATTTTAAACAGCATCTTCTTTATTCTTTTTTCACTTTTGGCATTGCTAAATTTATGGATTATGATATTTGGCAAATAAAGTTCAACTAATAATCAGTGGGAGGGTTCTTCATCCCCCCACTGATTAACTGCTCGTTAATACGGGATAAAAATGAACACAAAAAAACCTAAGTCAAAACGACTTAGGTTTTTGCCTGGCAACGTCCTACTCTCACAGGGACAAAGTCCCAACTACCATCGGCGCTAGAGAGCTTAACTTCCGTGTTCGGTATGGGAACGGGTGTGACCTCTCTGCCATCATTACCAGACTTATGAAGGTATATTCCTTCAAAACTAGATAACATTCATGTAGTATGCATATTGGATTTAATCCAGCTCCAGCGACTAGAATTTCCGGTCGT
>NZ_JBALLY010000012.1:0-51814 GCF_036963045.1 Bacillus sp. JJ864
ACTCGTATTCCCCTCGATATTGAGCAACTGGGTACGAACTTCTTTAGCTACTATGCTGTCTCGTAAAAGCATGCCGATTCTTAGAATTGTACGTCTAGGGAATAGGTTTGTTTTACTGTAAGATAGTTCGTGAACTGTATCTCCGTCTGTTATCGTGTAATGACCGACTTTGTTTTCTACGACTGTCTCACTGTTTACCCGAGAGACACTATTTTTAATATCTCCAGCAGACATAGATACATATCCGTCTTGCTTTATCTCGTCACGGTTTTCTGTGACTAAGTTTGATATAGTAGACACGGGAACTTCGTAGAATGCTGCAACTTGCTTTGTAGTCGCCATTTCCATATTTGGCAGCAGTAATAAGCCACCTACCTTCTCTAATACTTCGATTCTCTCGATATATCTCTCACGCTGTGCTATATTTGCAGGGTCTAGTAGTTCCCCTTCGTGTGTTACTACTGCTACTTCTTGTTTTGCTGCTTGATTCGGCATTAAATCTCCGAAATTTTCCTCGATTACGATGTCTTCTGCTTTGATTCCCATTTTCCATTACCTCCGGTTAGTTGTTTTAGTTGGTTTTAATTAGTTTTAAAGTCGTTAGCGATGTAGTCCCAGTTATGTAGGTTTGCCCCGCCGTTTCTTACGCATTAGCTCCGCTTTCTCTTCGTCTGATAGGTCTAAGTACCGTGTTTGGCTCTTTGGAATCTCTATGTATCCTAGAAACATTCGCTACGCCTCCTTATTCCGATTTGTTTGCAGTATTAGCTTGTTGCTGCGTCTTTTTTAACCCGCTGCATGTCCTTCGTCTTGTACTCTTCGATGTGCTGCGAGAATTCAATATCGAATTTGCTTGCTCGTGGGTATCGGTCTAATAAAGCAAGTCTTTCGAGTGGTCGTAGTGGTCTATATAGATTCGTTCGCCCTAGCCCTCTACGCTCGATTTCGATTAAACCGACTTCTTCCAGCAATGCAATATGCTTCTTTACGGTCGGTACGCTTTTCTTTAACACTCGTGCCATAGCATACTGCGAGGGATACGCAGCGCCTTCGTTTCTGTTATACCAGTTGATAATTATTTGATAGATTAGGATTGAATCTGCATTGAATCCGTACTCATGTAATGATAAGTACTCGAATATAGTTGCTGGCATCTTAACGAAGTCAACGCCGTTCTCCTTGTCTTCCTTGTCGTATAATGGATTCGGCTCACTATCTCTTTTTATAGATTTCAACTCGCTCCTTAATGCTTTTTGTTGCTCTCTTCTTTCCTTTGCTCTCCCTTTTGTCATGTTTTCCCTAGTCCTCCTTTATGGTTTTCAATTGGTAATATTTCCCCTCGTTGCATACACGCTTTTTTAGACGGTAAGCTGGCTCAACGTCAAGACCGTGCGTGTGCTATACGGAATACAGATTTACTCTTATACAGATGTTATACAGATTTAAATACATTTGAGCGTCGGATACAAAAGAGCGTATCCTTGCTCTATTACGCATTAATAGATACCATAAGAACTTAAAAGACTACGCAATAATATAAGAGCCTAAGACCTTATGAAGTAATATCCCCGCCGCTGATCTTTCTTGCTGCGTCGATTTAACCCCTACAAACAGATTGGCGCGGCAACCGTCTGTAATTGGTATGATTCTGCGATATTTCTTTAAATTAATTTTTAACGCCTTCGTATATATAGGTGCGTTAGCATTCGAAGAAAGAGCGATTCTATTAAAATTACCTTTTCTCTCATTGCCCTCTCGTTTTTATAGGCGCATTAGTAGCTTGTGGCTGGTATCCTACTGCGATAAATTTAAAAATAAATTGCTCGTGCCCTTCGCTTATATAATAGAAGTAAGTAGCAATACCACCTCGATTCTAAAAAATCTATATGCGAATTTTTTCAGATGCGAGAATTACGATATTATGAAAGGCTTGGGTAAACGTGAGAGCGGCGCTATACTCTTCGGTGGGATTCGAAGAGGTTCGATAGATAATGCGCAAGGTGGTGGCGACTGCTTAACCCCTCGGTTTAAAAAATATATTGCGCTATTTTTATACAGCAGCTGCAGCCGCTATAGCCCCCCGCTTGGAGGGTCGGGTAATTTCACTTTGGGTGGTGTTATGACCCTCTCTGCTTTTTAACTTCGCTCATTCGCAACAAGAGACGTTTTAAAACGAACGTTCTTTTCTTCCTTCGCTTTTAATCGCAAAAACAAAACAAATAACAATTCAACTCAATTCGATTCACTTAACGAACTCAATGCGAATCAATCGAATAAACTCAACTCAATTTGATTCACTTCGAAGTCTTTACGATTCAAATATAATTCACAAACGAATTACTTCACGAACTTAATTGCAACAACAATTGAATAAGAAACTAAACAAACAACTTCTCGCTAATCTTTTAACACAATAAATAAAAAGATCATACAAAGAAACAACGACAACAATATATCGAAGACACTCATGCAGATACATATAGTACTAGGTCATGCGCTGGTAGTGGTAGTGTGCTGGCTTATGTCGGCGTATAGTGGCAGCCTGTGACGCACCTAGCACTTTGTCTATCAGCTTCTAGTAACATCACAGTAGTATAAGAGTAGTGAAGTATATAGCGCCTGTATGTGGCTGTGTGGTATGGTATGGTATGGTATGGTATGGTATGGTATGGTATAACGGCTAGGTATGTCGGGGTATTGTGTATAGGTATTGTGGTGTGGTCAAAGTACATATGCCTTATTGGTCGCAGTAGTATCGACTAGATATATCGGTGCGGTAATGCGGAAACATATGCGGGGGTATTTCTATATTAATGCGCTAGTGGGTAGTGCGTCCGATGTCATTATGTCATAACTCTCGAGATTTGACATAGATTTTAAAGTGTAGTAATATAGCACCATCATCTTATGTCATAACTTTGTGTCAAAAGTAGTGACGCAGAAAGGACGGATTTATTATGAAATACGGATACGCTCGTGTCTCTACGATAACTCAAGATTTAGAATCACAATTACAAACGTTAAACGCAGAGGGGTGCGATGTCATTTATTCGGAAAAGTTCACAGGAACGACGACAGACCGCCCCGAACTATCGAAGGTACTCGCAGTATTAAGCGAAGGGGATACACTGACAGTAACGAAGCTAGACCGCCTTGCACGTAATACAAAGGAAGGTATCGAGATAATTGAAGCGCTATTCAAGAGAGGCATAAGGGTTCACGTTCTCAACGTAGGACTACTAGAAGATACGACAATGGGGCGATTCTTCTTACAAACGTTATTAGCAGTCGCAGAAATGGAGCGTAACCTAATCTTAGAAAGAACGCAGGAAGGTAAGATAGTGGCTAGACAGAATCCGAATTACAAGGAAGGTCGTCCGAAGTCGCATTCAGATAAAAAGCTAATCGAAGCTATGCGTATGAAGGAGAAAATGGGCTACTCATTCCGCCAGCTATCGGATGCAACGGATATTAGCATGAGTACGCTACAAAGATTTGCTAGAAAGCAGCGTGACCAGCAAGAGGCATCGGCGGAATAGGTCGGTGTTTTTCTTTATTTGTCACCCCCCCGAAATTTCAAGACCCTTCCCCAGCAGAACGAGCAGCAGTTATATAGCATTCGCTTCGATACTATGCGCCCGCATACATATTACATTACCGCCAATCACAGCGCCACATACACGTCAATCTGACGACATTTTACTCCGTGACATCGCTTTTTTGTAAATGAATGTACACATATTTCCAATATACATCAACGTAACCAACGTTGTTACACCAATATTATTCACATTACATTCAATATGTACGATATAGTTTACATTGGTGTACGGTGTATTCCGAACAATAGCGCAGATATAACGACAATCATACGCATATAATTCGTGTTATACGTATAGTCTAATCCGTTGAATTATCGGAAAGAGGGCGTATGTAATGTATACACCCATAATAGGAGTGCCACCACATGCCCATCAAACTAAGAAAATAGATTAACCCCAAAAACAAAAATTCCATCTTACTTTTTTGTTTTATATTAATAACAGATAATTATTATTAATTTTTTAATCCTTATTTTTCCTGTATAATTTATTTATTGTAATTATCTGACGATAAAGGGGATAAGGATTAATATGAAGTTGCATTCTATTTGTATTGAAGGTTTTCGTAGACATACTAAAACAGAAATTTTATTTTCAGACACTACTTTTTTGATAGGATCTAATAATGTTGGTAAAAGTTCAATTTTAAAAGCTTTAGATTATTTACTGACAGATAAGAAAAAAATTTCAGAGCATGATTATTTTTGTATTTTAAATGAAAATAAAGAAAATCAAAGATTAACGGATGAAGTTGTAATTACTGCTGAATTTAGAAACGTACCCATTGAAGCCGTAGAATGGAAAGGATTTAATAGACAACGTTTATTTGAGTATGATGTTCCTGAAGATTCTAATGAAACAGGCTTAAAAATCCATTATCGTAAAACATATAAATTAGGATCTCAAGCTCCTATAATAGAAATGCAACAATATAAACTTGAATTGAAAGCACAATTTTTAAATTGTAGTAAAGTTCAAGATTACATAGATGCTGGTTTAAGTGAAGAAGATGCTGAAAAATTTTTCATTGGAAAAACTAAAAATCAAAAAATTACAGGTAGTGTGTTAAAAGATTTAGAAGATATTGCTCCTGAAGAGTTGTTTGATATTAATAAAAGTGAAACGATATGGTTTGAAAATCCAGGAGGAATTTCTGGGAATGTATTAACTAAATTACCTAAATTTTTGTTAATACCTGATCAAGCTAAAACTGAGGAACTTTCAGGGAACAAAGGTGCTTTGATAACAACCTTGAATAGTTTATTTGAAGATGTAAGAAACTCATCTTCAAATTTCGAGAAAGCACAATATTATTTAGAGGAATTAGCAAAAGAATTAGATCCTAAAGATGAAGAAAGTGAATTTGCTCAAATGCTTTCTGGATTGAATAAGGTGGTTGGTGATGTATTTCCAGAGACAACTTTTCTTGCTCAAGCAAATCTTTCTAATCCTGATGAAGTTATAACTCCTAAATTTGATATTCAGTTAGGAAGTAATGTAAATACTAGTGTTGATAATCAAGGTGCTGGTGTTATTAGATCTTCAATTTTTGCAATGTTAAGATATAGAAGTATGAGGGAAAATAATCTTAAACGTCAAAATAAAGAGTATGTGAGACCTTTATTAATTGCTTTTGAAGAACCAGAGATTTATTTACATCCTAAAGCTTCTCAACAAATGAGAGATACTATTTATGAATTGTCATCTGATCTTAATAATCAAATTGTGGCGACTACTCACTCTCCTTATATGATTGATTTAAGTAAAAATTCGTCTCAAGTTTTAAATTCTCTTTATACAGTAAAATCAAAGTATAAAGAAACGGATTTCTTTATAGATGAAGTAATGGCAAATCCTTTTAATGTAGGTCAAGCATTTAAAGAATTAGTAAACGATGATAAAAATTATGTTAAAATGCTACTAAAAGTTGATGATAGTATTGCTAAAGTATTTTTTGCAAAAAATGTTTTGATTATAGAAGGAGATACCGAGGAAGTTGTTATTAAAGAAACTATTTCAAGAATGCCTGAGGAATTAAGAAAAATATTTTCATATGATTGGGAAATTGTAAAAGCTAGAGGTAAGGCAATAATTATTTCTCTAGTGAAATATCTTAGAGCCTTAGGAATTAATCCTTATGTTATTCATGATAGGGATATTAATACACCAAAGGCATCTCAATTTAATGATCCTATACTTGAGGCTTTGGGTGATGAAAATAAACATAAGAGAATAATGTTAGAAGAGTGTATAGAGGATATTTTAGGATATGTTTCACCAAGTCGTGATAAACCTTTTAAAGCTTATAAGCATATTACTGAAAATTGGGATGATAACTGGGATAGTGTAAATTCACAGTGGAAAAATATAATCGGAGGATTATTAATTTCTAGTGTCCAAGGTGAAGCATTCAAGGAAGTTGCTGGTACCATAGAGGGTTTCTTTAAGGAACAGGAATGACTATTAAGTCATTCCTGTTTGTTTTTTGGCGGTATCAAATTAAGAAACACATTCTTCCCCAAAAATTATAAAAATGAACTTCGGTGCTATAAAAAATTTCCGTTTTAGGGGATACTTTAAAATCTTAGCTTGATAGGTATGTGGCGACACTTCTAAACCTGCGTATAAAAAGGAGGGCTACTTATCGCCCCTCCTGCGTTCCTTCCAGTTTAGAAATACTTCGGTTACTTCCGCAGCTATTACGGACATCGTAAATAATACCGCTACTGCATCTACATATAAATTATCGACTACATTCGATACCCATAGAGCGAATAGAGCCAACGTTAACAGGATTATCGAAGGCTTGCCACCCTTCTTTATTTTAATTCGAAGCACGTCCGCCCCTCCTTTCTTCTTCGCTAATCTTCTAGCAATTTCGCTTTTACTTTCTGCGAGATCATAAAGAGCAATATCTAAAATCACACAAAAACGCCTTCACTCACCTTGAATTAACGTCAGATTGATGTGAAAATAAAGACTCCTCATATTTAGTCAATTCTTGCTCTAAAACATTCTCTATTTTGTTAACTACCGCAAATATCTCTTTGATACACTCTATAATATTCTCTTGCAAATCCTCTTTTGGATGAAATTTTCCAGTAAGAATATAACTATTTAGCAAAACATCATGGAAACTTACATTTTCCAATTCTTCTTTAACAGAGAAATATATATCACCATTAACTTTTAAAGATTCTTCAATCATCTTATCCCTAAATTTATCAAAATTATTCCCTATTCCATTTTCATCTAAATACTCCAACATTCCATTAAGCCTTTCCGTATTCCCGTATTCAGAAATTGAATTAACAACTCCGTTTAGCATACTAATTCTCGATCGATACTCTTCAGTTAACCTTATCATTAAATGTATAGAACGGATTTTTTCTGGCTTAGAATCTTCCAGCTCTTTACCTTTTTGTAACTCTATTGTATGCCTTACCCCACGCAAAGTAAGTAGACCCGAAATCACTCCCCCCCCTAGCCCGCCTATAAGGGTAGAGATATTCGTAACAGTTTGCGCTCCATACGTAGTTGCTGCAAATAAAGCACTCCCTACAATGCCCCCTCCAATTGTGTATACTATTAAATTAATCTTATCTGCTTTCAACGGTACTTTTTTATTTTTCTTTGGTTCTGCTTTTTTAGATTTCTTCTGCTCTGTCTGAATTTCCATGATTCTCCCCCGTAGCACTCTCGTTATTTATTGGATAAATTTTCTTGAAACTATTTTATCATATCTTCCAGATACATTTTATTTAAAGGTAATATAGAACTTCAATTAAACGCATTAACATTCAGGGTCTATTCTTCTTTGTGGACTTAGTAGTTACAAACAACAACTTTAAATATATTGTAGAACAAAAAAACGGCTAGTAAATTCTACTTAGCCGTTACCTGTTTTACGATGCCCTTTTGGTTTTTTCCCCGAAGCATTACGGGCTCTCTTTTTACTTTGAGCTATTTCTTTTTGCCGTTTAACCTCTAACTTGCTTTTTTCAATATCTTTATAAGCCTCATTCAATTTATCAAAAAGGTAATCAAAAACTAAGATACCCTTTAAAGAATTAATCTTTGTCCCATAGTTTACATCTTCACCGTGTAAGATAGCATGACGGCTTAAATCAGATCCTACCTCTTTCCCTCTATCAAAATTAGCTAATACTGTTTTTAGGTAGAACTCTTCAATCTGCTCATCAAAAGAAAACAAACTCTTACTCCCCAATAAGAATTGTCCCAGAAAATTCTTCTGATGCTCATATTTAATTTTCACATCTGGGTCCACTGCCTCAAGCTTGAGTATACCCTCAACTAAAATCCCCTCAATTTGCGCAAGAATAGTCGGTACCGTCAACATATAATAACCATTAAAATGCCCTTCAATGACAGTATTTATAATAGGTAAACGTTTTTCTAGCCACTCCGCCTGTTGCCAAGAGTTGTAAATCTCAATTAATGTTTCTTTACCATAGGCAAACATACACATATAACGCTCAAGAAATCTCCTTGTGTATTCGATACCTTTTTCCTCATACAATTGAATAACACGCTTCATACTATAAATCGGCATAAAATCGTGAGGAGGAAACCCTAATTCTATCACAATGGTTTTAAAACTTAACGTTGTTTCCTCAGCTCTTTTAGCCAATTCTCTTAAATCATGCAATCGTTCTTGGAAATTGAAAGAATTAAGTGTTTCTTGCATTCGTTGACCAATTATCCCAACAGAATTAAAGACGCTACTTAGTGTCTGCATCTGAGTTGTTATTTGTTGCGCTATAGGCGAGATCGTCTGCTGCATCTGAGTTGTTATTTGTTGCACTATAGGAGAAATCACCTGTAGCTGAGTTGCCATTTGTTGCGCTATAGGAGAAACCACCTGTACAACCTGTTCTCCTGCGGCTGTAATTTGCTTTATAGTTTCTGCCAGCTGATTCTGAGCTGTAGTAGGTCTATCCATCACTTCTATACTTTTATTTAATTTTTCTTGTGCCGAAATCATAGATTGCATTCTTGGCAAAACACCCTCTAAAGAAGACTGGATCCCCACATTTGGAATAGATGCATTTTCTAATGGTTCTGTATGTATTTCTGTGCGTGCTTGCTCAGTATTTTCTTGATTAACTTCTTCTAACACTTCAGTTTTTTCTGTTTCCTTTATTTCAATTTTCTCTATTAGTTCTGTACTTTCTTTGCGCTCTTCTAACTTTTCATTTTCCTCCATGCTCCCAAAACCTCCGCAGTAAAATCCCCTGAATTTAATCATTCAATTTTACCACATTTTTGTATTTAAGGTGTTGACTTAAGATCTCACCACCACTGAGCATGGCTTAGATTGATTAAGAAACGGCTTGGACAGAAAATATCTACCTTACATCTCAAAAACAAAAGTTGAAGCGACATAAAGTAGATGTCTTAATACTGAGCTAGGATGAGTTGTTGAAGTATCCGTATTGTATCACCTTGTTTAAACACAGGGATTTCTCCCTCAACGGACTTTCTACTCACAAAGCTTGTCCTGTGAGCTCACATCTATCCGTTGCTACCCGTCCCATAAGACACCAAGCAGCCACCGAACCTTTAATGGTCGTTCGCACCTAGACTACACCCAGCGCAAACAAGGAAGCACTTCGGCGGGCATACGCTTAACTTTCTGACATCGGCTTAGCTAACCTGTTCAAGTTTTACATGTGTTAGGTCATTCCATGTTTGGAACCCCCTTGTAACTCAGCACCTAAAAAAGGCAATACTTAAGAAACCTTGCATTCCTCGATTTTTTTCGATAAAATGAAGAGACTGAATGTACGGGATTATCCGCTATTTAGTTTTTTATTTAATCGATGAATTGTTTTGAGTCTCCAGTTGGCGCTGGGGACTTTTTATTTACAAGAAATTCCGTAGACTTTCCGCTACTTCATTCTTATCTAAATGTAGATAACGTGTTGTAACGGATATATCACTATGCCCTAGTGCTTTAGATATTAATGCAACATTCGCACCTTTCTTTAGAAGATTCTTCGCAAATCCCCTACGTATTGCGTGCGGGTTAATATTTTTAAGCCCGTATTCTTTCGCATGTTTAGTCATTCGTTTTGTTATGATGTTATTCGTCGGACTAGTTACGACACTTCCGCCACTCTTCGTAATAAAGAGATAATCATTTTTTACGTTGTATTCTCTTCGAATAATTTCGTTTTGTTTCATAAGAACGTCTAGCAATCGTGCGAGAGCGTCGTCAAACGGCAGATATATTGATTCATGATTCTTAATAATACCGCCGTCAACACTTAATACTTTCGCTTCTAAATCGACGTGTTTATGTTCTAATTGCGCCAATGTGCCGACACGTATTCCCGTCTGATACATAAGCAAGATAGCGGTAGCATCTCGTAAATCTAAGAATCGTGTTAAATCGAGTACCGATAACAAGATATTAATTTCTCTATCCGTCGCACCTTCTTTAACAGGCGTATCGACTTTTATTTTCACATTGCGCCAAAAGTTAATATCAATCCATCCGTTATCGTGGCAGCGTCCTAGAAACGCCTTTAGACACTTCAAACGAGTTAATTTTGTTTGATTACTAACGTTCATAGACGATAACCACTCGTAAATATGATTAACGTTTAATTCTTCTAAGTATTGCGTATCTGTTATCTTCATAAAGTGATTAACGTGTAAATAGTAGTCATTTATCGTACGCTCACGTAAGCCAGTCGCCTTCATTTGACGCACAACTATTTCGAGTGCTTTATCGATTGTTAAATTAAATGTATAGCGACCCTCTGTGGTCTCTTTCTTCCGTGGATCACTTTTCAATCTGTCGCTAAAAACATTCGATAAGTCTTCGCTAACCATTAAAGAATCACGTCTTTTTGACATAAAAAAATAAGCCCCCTAACTCGTTAGCGACCGCACATTGTACGATTCAACTTACGAATTAGAGAGCTTATATATTGCGGACTTTGACGTCACCGCAAAAGGTTTTTGTAGCGTCCCAGGAGAGATTCGAACTCCCGACCGACGGCTTAGCTTACCACCATAGCTTTCGCTACCAGCAAATACTGTTTGTAGTCTGGACTATATCTTCACCATCTCAGGTGCGACACGTGTAGTCTCTACGGAACCTCACGATGATTTTCATCATACTTTAGAGTTTTTACCATCAAGGTATTTCCTTGATCATTCAAAACTCCTCAATCTTCTTAAAAGATCGTAAGTTTCCTCGGTATTACCATCAGCTTGAACTGTTAAGGCTTCACCGATATAGTGTCGTCCACTTTATAGGTTCTTGTTTCCCTATAAAGGCTCCTATTCTTGAAGGCCGTTGCTCTATCCTGCTGAGCTACTGGGACATGGAGCGGGTGAAGAGAATCGAACTCTCGACCAGAGCTTGGAAGGCTCTTGTTTTACCACTAAACTACACCCGCATAATATGAATTTTTTTCTAGCGCCTCATCGACAATATTCATTATATTATCGATAACAATGAAAGTCAACAACATTTTTTAAAAATAGGGTGAGGAATTTTTCACCCTATTTTAAATGTTTTTTGCGCTACGATTGTACCTTCTAAAGTAAGAAAGCAAATGTCCATTATATCCTCTTTTATTTCAAGTAAGGCAAATGTTTTTTCTCTTCGCGAACGCGGCAAGAGAATGCTTCCTGGATTGATAAACAAAATATCGTCTATGATTTCTGCTCCTAATATATGCGAATGACCGAAGCAAACGACATTTGCCTCTGCTTCTTTCGCGCGATATAAAAGGGTTTGGAGCGTCATTTTAATATTGTATAAATGTCCATGCGTGATAAGAAACCGTGTATTTTGTACTTCTGTGATAATATCATTTGGAAAGTCCAAGGCATAATCACAGTTTCCTTTCACTACATGAAACCCTTCTAGTTCAGCGTGCTGCGCTGTTAATTCTGAATCACCGCAATGAATCATCACATCGACGTTTTCCTCGAACTGTTCTTTTAATTGCTTTAGCTCTTTCACAGAACCGTGACTGTCGCTCACAATTAACGCCTTCATCGGTTTCGCTCCCTTATTATCCCGCTATTCGTGGGCAATAAGACCCCAACCTCAAGATTCAGAGAGAATCGAAGAAGATAGGTGGGGGACAACTGCCCGTAAAAGCCCGATTGTTTCAACTATCCATCAGTGGGGGATGAAGCCCCCCACTGATGGAAGTTTCACTTTATTCTTCCCCTAAAAACCAAACTGGAATTTTTTCTTCTAATTTACGAAGCGCACGTCCGCGATGACTAATTTTATTTTTCTCATCTGACGACAATTCCGCCATTGCACTTTTGTACTGTTCTACATAAAAAATAGGATCATACCCAAAACCATTTTCTCCGCGCTGCTGCTCTAAAATCTTTCCTTCACACGTTCCATTTACAAGCAATGGTTGTTTATCTTCTTGCGGGAATGCAACAGCTAATGCACAGTAAAAACGTGCCGTACGTTTCTCCATTGAAATATTCTTTAATCCGTCTAACACTTTTTGAATGTTAGCTTGGTCGTCCTTTTCCTCACCTGCATAACGAGCAGAATGTACTCCCGGTTTCCCCTGCAACGCATCTACAATTAAACCAGAATCATCGGCAATGACAATTTCATTTAGCTGTTTACACAGATGTTCCGCCTTTAAAATTGCGTTTTCTTCAAACGTTTCACCAGTTTCCTCTACTTCTTCAATATGAGGAAAATCATAAAGTGATTTTACTTCTAAATCAAACTTTTCAAATAGCTCCGCAAATTCGCGTACTTTCCCAGCGTTCTTTGTTGCTACGACAACTTGTTTCATATTTCCACCTCTATTCCATATGAGTAACAATATCACCCAATGCTTCTTTTTGCATTTCAACAAGCTGTAAAATCCCTTGTTCTGCTACATCAAGCAACTCGTTCAATTCACCGCGGCTAAATGTTGCTTCTTCTCCTGTACCTTGCACTTCAACAAAGTGTCCTTTTCCTGTCATAATGACATTCATATCAACATTCGCCTTAGAATCTTCTGCATAATTTAAATCTAATACAACACCATGCTCATCAACGATTCCAACAGACGTTGCCGCCAAGAAATCTTTCACTGGAAGTTTTGACACTTTCCCTGCTTCTACAAGCTTCTCAAACGCTAATACCATCGCTACATACGCACCAGTAATAGAAGCTGTTCGCGTTCCGCCGTCAGCTTGAATGACATCACAGTCAATCCAAATTGTTTTTTCACCAAGTGCTTCTAAATCAACAACAGCACGCAATGCTCGTCCAATTAAACGTTGAATTTCCATTGTACGCCCCGTTACTTTCCCTTTACTTGATTCACGAATCGTACGCTGTTCCGTTGCACGAGGGATCATGGAATACTCTGCTGTAACCCATCCTTTTCCTTCTCCTCTCATAAACGGAGGAACTCGATCTTCAATCGTGGCCGTACAAATCACCTTCGTATCACCAACTTCAATTAGTACCGAACCTTCTGGATGTTTTAAATAATTCGTTTGAATATGTATACGGCGCAGCTCCGATGCTTGTCTACCATCTACTCGCATAAAAATAACCCCCTTGTAACTACTACTTGTTAGTATAGCCCATTCAAAATTTATGTTATGTATCTAAATAAAAGAAGGGGAATAAGATGTATTCCCCTTCTCTTCCTACATTCAGTATATCAAATTATTTCTGTTTAAAAACCACCTGTATTCACGTTTTGTGGCCGAACGACCGGTTTTATTAATTTATCACCTTTTTCCGTAACAAGATTTGCCTTTCCATTCACTTGAATGGAAACATTTTCCACGCCTTGTTTTTCAGTTAAAGATAATACAAGCGACTGCAGTACATAGTTAGAAATCGCACTTTTATCTTTATTCGCATAAATATTTTCATTAAAGTTCAATGTCACTGTTCCCTTTTCAAGTTTTGGTTCATTGATTAACCTCACATCTGGATTAAAATCATATGTTAACGCCGATTTCTGCGACGGCCCTTTCACAAGTTCTTTTACAATTGTCGCTACTTCGTTTTCTTTCCCTTCGGCAATGCGGCGCGTTACTGGTACATAATAACTTTGTTTATTATTTTGCGCTATGAAATACAGCGTAATTGGTTTTGTATTTGCAAGATCAGCAACTTGCTCATCATCAAAGTTAATACCATTTGCTCGGCTTAATCCATTACCAATCGGCGTACCAGCAACAGGCATTTTCGCTAAATCTTGCCCATTCATGCTGAACTTCACATTCTTTACTTCTTTAAACTGCGTTAACGTCCAAGTAACTGCTTCTACAATACGTCGTTCCTCTTCTTTTTTATAGTTTTTCAGTTCTTTTGAAAAATTAACAACTGCAGTTCCGTCTTTTTTCACATCAACTGTCATTTCTGTGTCCGCTGGGAGCACAGCTTGAAATCCATTTGGCAATAAGTTTGTTACTGGTCCGTCTTTCACTAAATATTGTAATGATTGCTTAATCACCGCGTTATCTTTTGGAGTAGGTAACTGCACCGTTTGCGGCACAACATAACCATTTTTATCTACAAGATATAAATCTAAGTTTTTCGTTTGCCCTTGTTTTGCAGTTTCTTTCTTCTCACCATCCGTATACGTTACTTTCTTAGGCGGATCAATTTGCTCTGTTGCTTTTTCCTTACTAAACAAACCGCATCCTGCTAATAAAACTGTACTTAATGTAGCACAAACAATCCATTTGAAAGTCGATCTAGGCATACGCTTTCCCCCTAAAAAATCTAAGTTTGTACTATATATATACGAGCCCGAGTTTCACTTTAGAACAAGCGATGACAACTTATCTTTTCAAAAAAGTCATCGTCAAAATCTTATTTTCATTAATTGAAGCCGCCCCTTTAAAAGGTCGGCGGGCTAGTAGCAAATGATGTGCAATTTTGAACAATTTATGAATCCTCCACAGATGTGATAAATATCACATCTCCTTATTTTCCAAAACTTTTATAATACAAGTATAAAAGTTTGTTAAACATTTCACATAAAAGAAGGGAAATGAATATGAAAACACGTTTAGTCATGATCGGGAATGGGATGGCCGGAATACGCTGCATCGAAGAGATTTTAAAACAAAACGATACTTTATATGACATTACCATTTTTGGTGATGAACCGCATCCAAATTACAATCGCATTATGCTTTCCCACGTTCTACAAGGAAAGACAAACATGCAAGATATCATTATGAACGAATACAATTGGTACGAAGAAAATGACATTACGTTGTATACAAATGAAAAAGTGTTGCAAATTGATCGGGAAGAACAAGTCATTGTTACAGAAAAGAATCGTCTTGTTATGTACGACAAACTCATTATCGCAACAGGATCCAGTGCTTTTATTTTACCTGTGGAAGGTGCAAATCTTCCCGGTGTAACAGGTTTTCGTACAATTGAAGATACACAATTCATGATGGATACCGCTAAACAATATAAAAAAGCAGTTGTCATTGGTGGTGGATTACTCGGTTTAGAAGCCGCACGAGGACTTATTGACTTAGGAATGGACGTGCACGTTGTTCATTTAACATCACACTTAATGGAGCAACAACTCGATGCTAAGGCATCTTCACTACTGCGTGAAGATTTAGAATCACAAGGCATGAAGTTCCTTATGGAAAAGAAAACAGTAAAAATTCTCGGTACAAACCACGTTGAGGGCATTCAATTTGCAGATGGCGATATTGTAAAATGTGACTTAATCGTCATGGCTGTTGGTATACGTCCAAATACACAGTTAGCAAAAGATGCTGATTTACTTGTGAACCGCGGTATTGTCATCAATGACTATATGCAGACAAATGATGCATCCATCTATGCGGTTGGTGAATGCGCAGAGCATAAAGGGATCGCTTATGGTCTTGTTGCACCGCTCTATGAGCAAGGTGCTGTATTAGCAAAACACATTACAAATGCACAAACTGATGGATATACCGGCAGCATCGTCGGGACTCAGCTAAAAGTTGCAGGATGCGATTTATTCTCTGCTGGTCAAATTTATGAGGATGATATAACAAAAGCAATCTTCATTTTTGACGAATGTACACGTTCCTATAAAAAAGTACTCATCCGAGACAATAAAGTTGTTGGTATTGTTTTATATGGTGATACAACTGACGGCACACGCCTCTTCAGCATGTTAAAAAAAGAAGAAGATATACAAGAATACACACCTGCTTCTCTTCTACATAAAGCTGGTGAAGAGAACGGACTTGACGTTGCAAGTATGAGTGCTGATGAAACGGTTTGCGGATGTAATGGCGTCACAAAAGGAACGATTGTTCACACTATTTTAGAACAAGACTTAACAACATTTGAAGAAGTAAAAGGGTGTACAAAAGCTGCAGGATCATGTGGTAAATGTCGCCCAGTTGTGGAACAAATTTTATCTCATACACTTGGAGATAACTTTGATGCTTCTGTCCAAGTTGCAGGCATGTGCGGGTGTACAACCTTATCTCGCGATGAATTTGTAGCCGCAATTCACGAGAAAGGGTTAAAGTCACCGAAAGAAGTACGAAACGTCCTTAACTTCTCGCACGAAGAAGGCTGTTCAAAATGCCGCCCTGCACTAAATTACTATTTACGGATGATTTGTCCAGAAGAGTATGCCGATGATAAAGCATCCCGCTTCGTTAACGAAAGAATGAATGGAAATATTCAGCATGACGGGACATTTTCTGTGATTCCACGTATGTATGGCGGCGTTACAACAGCAGATGATTTAATGAAAATTGCAGAAGTTGCGAAGAAATACGACGTCCCGCTCGTGAAAATAACAGGTGCAAGCCGCATCGGGTTATATGGTGTTAAAAAAGAAGATTTACCAAAAGTGTGGGCTGATCTTGATATGAATTCTGGCTACGCCTATTCGAAGTCTCTTCGCAATGTAAAATCATGCGTCGGATCCCGCTTCTGCCGCTTCGGTACAAAAGATTCATTAGGACTTGGCATGTTGCTTGAGCAGTCATTAGAAATGGTAGATACACCACATAAAATGAAAATGGGTGTAACAGGTTGTCCGCGTAACTGTGCAGAAGCATTAACGAAAGACTTCGGCGTCGTTTGTGTTGAAAATGGCTTCCAGCTTTATATCGGAGGTAACGGCGGTACAGAAGTACGTGAAGCTGATTTTGTAATGATTGTCCCTTCGGAAGAAGATGTACTTCGCATCGCCACAGCTTACGTGCAATACTACCGTGAAACTGGTATTTACGGCGAGCGTACAGCCCCTTGGGTAGAACGAATAGGCTTAAATCAAATAAAAGAAGTGCTGCAAGATGAAAATATGGTCGCTATATTAAACGAACGCTTCCAAACAGCACGAAATACCTATGAAGAAGCTTGGGGACAAGCACTAGAAACACAATCACTAAAAACGATGTATGAAGTAGAGAGTGTAAAATAAGGAGCGATTCATATGTTACTAACGAAAGAAAAAGTAAAAATTATGCCTGCCGCGGATCTTCCTGTACAAATCGGTAAGGAAGTTCGCATAAAGGACATGTCTATTGCCTTATTTCGCCTAGCAAACGGCGACATTCGCGCTGTAGAAAATCGATGTCCTCATAAAAATGGCCCATTAGCGGAAGGAATTGTTTCTGGCGAATTTGTCTTTTGTCCGCTGCACGATTGGAAAATTTCATTACGAACAGGTGAAGTACAAAAACCTGATGATGGCTGTATTCAAACGTACGAAGTACAAATTATTGATGGCGATATTTATATATACATGTAACTTACACAAGGAAGCCCCTTCTCGGCTTCCTTTCCAGTAAAAACAGATGAGGTGTAGAGATGAACGGATACGTATATTTAGTTGGTGCAGGACCTGGTGATGAAGGGCTTATTACAAAAAAAGCAATCGAGTGCTTACAAAAGGCAGATATTGTTTTATATGACCGCTTATTGAATCAAAATTTACTTCGCTATACAAAGTCCACATGCGAACTTGTCTATTGTGGAAAAATGCCAACAAATCATGTGATGCGCCAAGAAATGATTAACACGCATTTACTTCAATTTGCCAAAGAAGGTAAGACTGTTGTCCGCTTAAAAGGAGGAGATCCCTCCATTTTTGGCCGAGTTGGTGAAGAAGCAGCTGCTTTAGCAGCAGAAAACATTCCATATGAGATTGTACCAGGTATTACATCTAGCATCGCCGCAAGCGCGTATGCCGGCATCCCTCTCACTCATCGCGATTACAGTAATAGCGTGACATTACTAACTGGTCATACAAAGGGACCGATTCAGGATCATGTCAACTACAACTCACTCTTAAATAGTGATACTGTCGCCTTTTACATGGGTATTAAAAACTTACCGACCATTTGCGAAAACTTACTGCAAACTGGAAAGAAAAAAGATACACCAGTAGCAGTCATCGAATGGGGTACAACCGGAAGACAGCGAGTTGTTACAGGTACGCTCTCCACAATTGTTGATAGCGTCAAAAAGGAACACATTTCCAATCCTTCCATGACAATTGTTGGGGATGTCGTATCATTACGTAAACAAATCGCTTGGAAAGAACATAAGCCATTACACGGAAAAAAAGTTTTGCTCGCCTCTTCATCAAATAAAACAAGTAAAGCAGAGCAAAAATTACAAGAAGCCGGAGCAGAAACTTATCAAATTCCAACTTTCAAAAAACGAGATTACACGTTAACACAGGAACAACTCCGTGAAATATTTGATGCCCAGCGTCTCGTTTTCTGTTCAGCCGAAAGCGTAGCAATCTTGTTACAATCATGCGCACAGCATCGGAAAGATATTCGTTCCTTACAAGGAGTTCTCCAGCATATGAATCATGCTGCCGAGGAAGCACTTATGAAATACGGACTCTTCAGTGAACAAGCAAGGTTTTCTACAAAGCCAACTGTGTATCTAGGACGAAATATAAACCGAATTGCTGTTATTCAAGAAAAAATCGGCCCTGGTTCTTATATAATGACACATGAATATAAAATAGATCATCGTTTTGATGAAATTCATACACGTATGCTCTCTGAATTCACATGGGATAGCATTGTATTTGAAGGGCGCGCCGCAATTGATACATTTATAGCAGAGGTTAAACGCCTTGGTTTCATGCATATTGTCAATTTACCATTCTCGTATACAGATGAACTAACTTTACAGTACGCAAATAAAGTCGGATTCCAAAACATCGATTATGAATTACAAGCGATTTTTAACGAGAAAGAAGTGACGGCACAATGAAAGGAATTGTTTATATCGGGCACGGCAGTCGACTACAAGAAGGCAACGAACAATTCATCCACTTTGTCCAGTCCGTTATAAAAGAGCGAAGTGAAAGTATTCAAAAAATCGGCTTTCTTGAACTCACAATACCAACTGTCCAAGATGCGATTACAGAAGCAATTTTAGATGGAGCAACTGAAGTTTTACTTGTCCCTGTTTTATTATTTGCAGCGGCTCATTATAAACGTGACGTTCCTTTCGAAATTGATCAAATGAAAAAGCGCTATCCGCACATTACATTTTCAGTTGTACCACCATTTAGTACACACCCGCTCATGATTGAACTTGTAATCAAAAGATTACGTCAAGCTATACCTATACAAGATAGCGAAATTCTACTCGTCGGCCGAGGTAGTAGTGATTCTCAGCCTATACATGAATTGCAACAAATCGGAGCAGCAGTTGAGCGGAAAATCGGCATACCAGTTTCCTGCTCTTTTTTAACAAAAGGAGCACCTTCTTTTACCGAAGAACTTGATCGTATAGCAGCAGCGGCTCAACACGTATATGTCATGCCGTACCTTCTCTTTACCGGATTATTACTTCGGAAAATTGAGCGCCATGCACACACATATACGAACGTTACAACATGTAACTGCCTTCAATTTGATCCCTATATGAAGTCCGCATTATTAGAACGAATGGAGGAATATGTACATGTGTAACTTATATCCCCTTATATGTAATCTACAAGGCAAGCGTGTTGTCATTATCGGAGGCGGCAAAATTGCATACCGAAAAGCGTACGGATTACAGGATACAGGAGCCCTTGTCACCGTCGTGAGTCCGGACATTTGCGAGGAAATGAAGAAACTCTCCTATATTACATGGAAACAAAAAGCATTTACAGATGAAGACATAAAAGATGCTCATCTCATTTATGCCGCAACAAATCATCACGATGTAAATATGAGGGTCAAACAAGTAGCGCATGATTTCCAGTGGGTTAATATCGTAAGTGACGGCACACAATCATCTTTTCACACACCTGCTGTTATTCGAAATAATGAGTATATTGTAAGTATATCTACCTCAGGTCAACATCCAGCATTCGCAAAACGAATCAAACAAGAACTAACAGCTGTTCTTCCGCAACTTATCAAGTGAAACATCCATCAGAGGTTACGAGCTCTTATGGACAATAAAGCACTGATCCTGATTTCATTCATCTTTAAACTATGATTTTCGGTCAAACAAAAGGCCACCTTTATTCAGTATGTATCTGAATAAAGATGGCCTTTAAATGCTTTTTCCTCACTAATAGCTACTTATAAAGCGATATGCTTCACATTCTCAATTGGTTGTCCAAACCACTTTGAAGCAATTTCTTTAAACACATCAATTTCCCCTGTCGTTAAGAAAAGATGATCACTTTGCTCTTCTATATGATACAGCATCTTACTATGATACAAAATCGTACTTACTTCACGAGCTGTTTCATCACCTGAACTAATCAATTGTACAGAATCGCCCATAACCCGCCCAATAACTGGTCCTAAAATCGGATAATGCGTACACCCTAAAATTAACGTATCAATTTCCGTGTTCTTCAATGGTTGCAATGTTTCTCTTACCACTTCGTACGCCATTTCACTCTCAAAATTCCCGCTCTCTACAAGCTCAACAAACGGCGGGCAAGCTAAACTCTCTACTAATACGCGGTTGTTAATCGATTTTAACGCTTCTTCGTACGCACCGCTTTTCACTGTTCCAATCGTTCCAATTACACCCACATGATACGTATTTGTCACTTTAAGTGCCGTACGCGCACCTGGATGAATAACACCTACAACCGGAATAGGTAATTCCTTTTGCATTTCTTCAAGCACAACTGCCGCTGCTGTATTACAAGCAATTACAAGCATCTTAATATCCTGCGCTAGTAAATGCTCTGTCATTTCCCATGTAAATTGTCTTACTTCTTCACGAGATCGCGGACCATACGGGCAACGTGCTGTATCTCCTAAATATATAATTCGCTCTTTCGGTAATTGCCGAATTAATTCTTTCGCTACGGTTAAACCACCAACACCTGAATCAATTACACCAATCGCTCTATTCAAAACAATCGCCCCGTTTTCTCTTTCATAATCTAACTGTACATTTCCAAACAGTGCACTCATTCATAGAATAATAGAAGGTTCACCTTATGTACATGAATAGACCTTTTCATTTTCCTCCTTTTCCTAGTAATTTGCAAGATACAAAAATAACCGGCTTTTCTTTACATGAAAGCCGGCTTCATCCTTTATAGTTCAAGCTCTCCCATAC
Organism: Bacillus sp. JJ864; assembly: GCF_036963045.1. NCBI lineage: Bacteria > Bacillati > Bacillota > Bacilli > Caryophanales > Bacillaceae > Bacillus > Bacillus sp. JJ864. The sequence continues at coordinate 21,175 of NZ_JBALLY010000012.1, forward strand.
GAAGGAGCTCGACAACTGCTTGTGAGCGTCCCTTAACTCCTAGCTTTTGCATTGCATTTGAAATATGGTTACGTACGGTCTTTTCACTAATGAAAAGTTCACTTGCAATTTCTTTTGTTGTTTTATCTTGAACGAGTAACTCAAACACTTCTCTTTCTCTTTTTGTGAGCAACGGTTTAGATTGATATTCTTTTTCCTTCAATTGGTATAACCCTCCTTGCTTAAGCCAGAGCTGTATGTGTGTAAGTTGGGTGTTTATTTAGTCAAGATATTGTATGAATAGAAACAAGGCGTGGTGAATACAATTAAGCAGAAATTGCATGTATTTATAAAAATTTATTTTCACTTCCAGAAGCATTGTCCTCTAATGCAGGATAATGCAGTCATCTCCTCCCTAAAAGCGCATTATAATTCGATAGTTCCTGTTCATTTCTACATAAAAAATGATCAATCATGAAAAGGAGAGGCGTTCATGACAGAAAAAAGATTGTGTAAATCTTCAACAGATAAAGTGTTTCTCGCCATATGCGGTGGTTTAGGAGAATATTTCGGCGTAAGCACAAGTATGATTCGCATTCTTTGGCTAATCGCTATCTTATGTTTCGGAACAGGTTTTTTAGCTTATTTCATTCTTATATTGCTCATGCCAAGTTCTTATGAATAAAGGCACTGCTTTTTGCGGTGCCTTTTCTATATTTTATTCTCCTTTCCCAAATTGTTTTTTGTATTGACAAAGAAGAAATAGTGTAACTATAATAGTTACATAAAGTTGCAATCAAGATAGTTACAACTCATTCGCAGATAAATACACTTTTATATAAAACAAAGTGAAAAGGAGAATAAACATGAAACTTGCAGTAGTAGGCGCAACTGGTAACATCGGAAAACAAATCATTGAGGAAGCTTTAACACGCGGGCACGAAGTAACGGCGATTGTGCGTGATGCATCTCGCGTAGAAACAACACATGAAAATTTACATGTTGTAACAGGTGATATCTTCCATGCAAACAGCATTGCAAAAGAAGCAGCAAATCATGCCGTATTAATTAGTGCATTTGGTCCTAAACATGGTGAAGAGGAGAAACTTGTAGAAGCAACACATTCTTTATTACAAGCGGTAAGACAAGCTGGCGTCTCTCGTCTTGTATCAGTTGGAGGTGCAGGTAGCTTAGAAGTAGCCCCTGGCTTACAAGTTGTGGATACACCAGACTTTCCTGCAGATTGGAAACCAATCGCTTTAGCGCACCGCGATGCATTAGAAGTATATAAACAATCGGACTTTAACTGGACAAATTTAAGTCCTGCTGCAATGATCGAACCAGGGGAACGCACAGACAAATATGTAACAGGTACAGATCAATTATTAACAGATGAAAACGGCGAAAGCCGCGTTTCTATTCCAAACTACGCTGTTGCTTTATTAGACGAAGTAGAAACTCCTCAATTCCTACGTCAACGCTTCACAGTGCGTAACGCTTAATGAAAAAGAACCTAACCTCGCATGATAGAAGGCTAGGTTCTTTTTTATTGTTTTATTTTTTCTTCTAAATTCGTAACCAGCTGTTTTACTTTTACATTTGCAAGTACATTTTCCATTGCTTCTTGCGCTTGCAATAATATAATTTCTAACACATTTTGAATGTTTGCTCCAACCGGACATTGTACGTTTGGATTATCGTGAAAAGAAAATAAATGTCCTTCTTCCATAACTTCAACCGCTTTGTATACATCAAGTAACGTCACTTCATCTAAATCCTGAGCTAAAGAAGTACCGCCTTTTCCAGCTTGCACATCAACAAGTCCTGCTTTTTTTAGCATCCCTGTAATTCGGCGAATAACGACTGGGTTTGTATTAACACTACCAGCAATCCATTCAGACGTACAACGTGAAGTTTTATCAACTGCTAGCAATGTTAACATATGAACAGCCACCGTAAAACGACTACTAATCCCCACTTGTATTCCCCTCCTTTATACCATTCTCTATCATTCATAAAAAATAACGTACCTTTTATTATATACCACTTTCTTTCGTTATATAAAGTGAAACTTCCATCAGTATATAAAATAAAAGCATTCTAAAGACAGAGAAAAAATCCTGATTTACTTACGAAAGAATCAGGATTTCCCTAAATTAATGACGCTTTATAAATTTAGCAAGATCTTTAAACTTCACTTTATCGGAATAGCTCATAACACCGTTTACGTAAATGCGACTTGTAATAAAGTTTAAAAGGAAGATTGTCGCAAGTAATAACGATAAGGCAGTGCTAATTTCTAAAGCACCAGCTTCTCCAGCTACAACCCGTGAGAATGTAACCATCGGTGTAAAGAAAGGAATATATGAACTAATCACAACAATTGTACTGTTTGGATCTGATAGTGATTTCATGCTTATAAAAAACGCTGCCATAATTAAAATTGCAACTGGAAATGATACGGATTGTAAGTCTTCTGTTTTTGATACAACAGCTCCAGCTGCCGCATACATCATCGCATATAATAAATAGCCAGTAATGAAAAATACAATAAACAGACTAATAACTTTTGCATCTAACTTCGCAAAATCAATCGGAAGCCCAAATAAAGATGCATTATCTAAATCTATCCATCCAATTAAAACCGGAACGAGAACACCACATGCAAGGATAGCAATTTGCAGTAACGCCGTTGTAACAACAGCAAGAATTTTAGCGTACATCATATACAGTGGTTTCACTTTCGAAAGCATAATCTCCATAACACGAGAAGATTTTTCGGATGCAATATTCATCGCAATAGTATTTCCGAACGCTATGATAAACATATACAGTACAAATATAAACACATATGCAATACCGAAAGAGGAAGCACGATCTTTTATCGCTTCTTCTTTCACCGAAACATCCATTTGTAACTGCTGCGCTACATCAGACGGCACCTTATGGTTCGAAAGAATCACTTGTGTATATTGCTGTTTTAAATAGCTTGCTATAATAGTAGATGTTTCTTTACTCGGAAAACCATTGTACATATACGTTACTTCGGGAACTCCATTTTTTTCTATAACGTGAAAAAGACCGTCTAACTCTCCTTCTTCAACTTGTTTATGAAGTGTTTCTAACTTTTCTTTCTTTTCTACTCGTATTTGGGCCGATGGAAGAATTTTATTTAGCACCTCTTCTTGCACCATATACGTCGAACTATCCATTACGATTGCGAGCTTATCTTTGTCTTTATTTTTATCTTTATCAGAAGTAAAGTGATTAAAAGCAAAAATCCCAAATACCACTAAAAATAAAATACCACTTGTAATCAGTGATTTTTTAGAAAGAAATGATTCTCTAAAATAAAATGAAAACACATGAAAAAATTTACGCATTCTTATTTCGCCCTTTCTACAAAGATTTCATTTAAGGTCGGTTCCAGCATTTTAAACTGACGTAAATGCACACCTTTGTCTTGTAATTTTTGTAAGATTGATAGGGCTTCTGTATCTTCCTGAACTTTAATATAAAGATAACCAAGACGTTTCTCATACACAATCTGTAATGTTTCCAACGCTTTTTTATTTTCTTCGTTATCTTCAATTGTTAAATTTCGAAATCCGTATTCTTTTTTTATATCACTTAAGTGACCCTCTACAACCGCTTCGCCTTGCTTCAAAATACACACATGCTGACAAAACGATTCAACTTGTTCCATACGATGACTTGATAAAATAATGGTTTTCCCTCTTTGAATTTGTTCTTCAATAATATTTGCTAGCATTTCAGCATTTACAGGATCTAATCCACTAAATGGTTCATCTAAAATGAGTAACTCCGGGGCATGTAGAAGCGCTGCGATCAATTGGATTTTTTGTTGATTCCCTTTCGACAATTCCCCTGCAACCTTATACTTATATTCAGGGATTGCTAATCTTCCTAACCAAAAATCAATGGCTGCATCTACTTCTTTTTTTGTCATTCCTTCTAATCTTCCAAAATAGCGAAGTTGATCAATTACTCGACTTTTCGTATACAAACCTCTCTCTTCAGGAAGATAACCAATTGTTACACCACTCTCTGAGATTTCTTTCTTATCCCACGTAATACTGCCCCCATTTGGCGTTAATAAACTTAACAGCATTTTAATGGTCGTTGTTTTTCCTGCACCGTTTCGTCCTAGCAGTCCTAATACTTCACCTTTCGGCAAAGTAAGATTTAGATGATTCACTGCAACGTTTTCACCAAACTGCTTGGTTAATTGTTGAATCTGCAATGTCATACTTTTCTCTCCTTAAAATTAGTCCTATCGGTTTAATAATATTCAAAATACGTATATTTTTACCATATTTTATTATAACATTGCACATACTAAATTATATACGTATATCAATATGCAAAATTGCATTTATTTATTTTGTTATCACATTATCGTGATATAATTAATAAGTAAAATATATATTTTTTAGGAGGACACCATGAAAAAGAGAACATTAACAACACTATTATCTGTTGCATTGTTATCTACAACTTTAACAGCATGCAACTCGGCAGAACAGACATCAGCAAAAGCAAAAGAAGAAAAAGTCCAACTAACAGATCAACAATTGATGGCTGACTTATGGTATCAGACATCTGGTGAAGCAAAAGCATTATACCACCAAGGCTACAACATCGGTACACAAAAGCTAGATGCAGCTCTTGCTAAGGGGACAAGCAAGAAACCAGCTGTTGTACTAGACTTGGATGAAACTGTTGTTGATAACAGTCCACATCAGGCAATGTCTGTGAAAACAGGAAAAGGCTATCCTTATAAGTGGGATGACTGGATTAATAAAGCAGAAGCGGAAGCTCTTCCTGGTGCAATTGACTTCTTAAAACATGCAGAATCAAAAGGTGTAGATATTTACTACATTTCAAACCGTAAAACGAATCAATTAGATGCGACGATTAAAAATTTAGAACGTATCGGTGCTCCGCAAGCAACGAAAGAACACATTTTACTACAAGAGCCGAAAGAAAAAGGAAAAGAAAAACGTCGTGAACTCGTTTCACAAACGCATGATATCGTCTTATTATTTGGTGATAATTTATCAGACTTCATTGGTTTTGATGGATTATCGACGCAAGATCGTAATAAGAAGGTAGAAGAGTTAAAAGCACAATTCGGTGAGAAATTTATCGTTTTCCCAAATCCTATGTATGGTGACTGGGAAGGTTCTTTATATGACTATGACTTTAAAAAATCTGATGCAGATAAAGATAAAATTCGCAGAGACAACTTAAAATCATTTGAAGATAAAAAATAAAGGGTGGCACAATGCCATCCTTTATTTTTTATCTTTTATAAGAGGTAAAATAAATACTTCTACCCGTCTATTTTTTGCTCTTCCTTCCGGAGTGTCATTCGATGCGACAGGACGATATTCTCCGTAGCCAATCGCACTAAATTTTTGCGGAAGCAATTGCTTGTTTTTGAGCAGTGCTTGCATAAAATTAACGGCACGCTGCGTACTTAACTCCCAGTTAGAAGCAAAATTCGCATTCGAGATTGGAACATTATCCGTATATCCTGATACAGTAATTTCTCGAGGAGATGCTGCAACTAATAATGAGGACATCTCTTGCGCCATATTCAGCGATTCTAACTTCACAGTAGCTTGTCCAGAGTCAAAAAGTGCTTTATCTTCAATTGTTACCATTAATCCACGTTCTGTGAGCTCTGTTTTAAATGAAGATTGAAGCCCCTTCTCCTCAATGTATTTATCAATATTTTTTTGTACTGCTTTTAACTCATTCATTTCTTGCTGCTTTACTTCCGCTTCTGCTTGTTGTTTGATTTTTTCAGATTCAGGACGTTTTTCAGATAAATCTTTCTCAGCTTTTGGTTTTTGATCACTTAAAAACTCTTTCTTACCCGTTCCGCCTGAAAGTTCATCTTTAAAGGAAACAGCCATTTGTTTAAACTTTGCTGCATCAATGCTGCTCATTGCAAATAAAACAATAAATAGTGCAAATAACAAAGTCAACATATCTGCATATGGAATTAACCAAGTTTCATCGATATGCTCTTCATGCTTTTTCTCCTTTTTCTTTCTTCTACTCATCTTTTTCCGCTCCCTGTTCTAGCTTTTTACGCTCAGTTTCAGAGAGTGCACCTAAAATACGATTCTTCATAACAAACGGATAAGTGCCAGTTTGAAGCATTAATAAACATTCGACCATTAAACGTTTCTTTTCAATTTCTTGTGCAGACTTTTGTTTTAATTTGTTTGCAAATGGATGCCACAAAACATACCCAGAGAAAATACCAAAAATTGTTGCAATAAATGCACCAGAAATCGCATGACCTAATTTATCAATATCTGATAAATTCCCAAGTGCAGCTACAAGACCAATTACAGCCCCTAAAACACCAAGTGTCGGTGCATATGTACCAGCTTGTGAGAAAATGCTAGCTCCTTTTCTATGTCGCTCTTCTATCGCTTCAATTTCCGACTCTAATATTTGCTCAAGATCCTCTGATGCTACACCATCAATTACAAATTTCAAACCCCTCATCAGAAATTCATCTTCCACTTTATCCAATTGCTGTTCTAAAGATAAAATACCATACTTTCTACTTTCTGACGTCCAATGAACAAATAAATCTAACATTTCTTCATACGTCATTTCTTTTTTGTTCCTACCAAAAATAACTTTGAGTAACTTAGGAATTCTTTTTAGTTGATTTATCGGAAAAGCAATACAAATTGCTGCAGTTGTCCCAATAAATATAATTGTAAATGCTGCCGGATTTAATAAAGCGCTAAGGGCAGCCCCCTTTAAAAACATTCCTACTACAACAGCAATTATCCCAAGAATAATTCCAATAATCGTTGTTAAATCCATCTTTGTTCCCTCCTAAATCGTTCGATACAATTAAAAATTTAAACGAAACTTAATTGTTATATCCTTTTATATATATATTACATAAAAAATAGCAATTGGGGAAGATTATTATTGTATCAATTAAAAAAACAACATAAAAATCGACTTTTTTTTACAAATTTTTTTCATTTTCATTACGTCACGACTCCTTTGTTCCTTTTTATAGAAGATAGATTTATAATGTAAAAAGATATTTAAGTAAGAACGAAAGGAATATATCGGTCAAAAATGATGAAAAAAAGAATTATAAAAAGGACCCTTTTAATTTCGATTGTTATTCTCATTGTTGTTTCTTTAATAAATGTTCTTTCCAAACCTTTGAGAAATAACCAAGCAGAAGCAGTTGAAATAAAAAAGCATACTGAACATCCAAAAGAAGAGATTCCTCCGTTCCCAAAAGCGAGTGCGACAGCTAAAAAAACAGATGATCAATTTAGCCTTGTCAATAATCCTGATTCATTACTTGTGTTAGTCAATAAGCATCGAAAGCTACCAGACTCATATACACCAGATGATTTAACAAAACCAAATGTTCCGTTTTTAAACCCGAAAGATAAAGAAAAATCATTGCTTCGTAAGCCCGCAGCGGATGCTCTAGAAACAATGTTTGAAACAGCAAAAAAACAAGGAATTGAACTTACGGCTGTATCTGGATTTCGTTCTTATAAACGACAACAATCATTACATAACACATACGTAAACCGGCAAGGAAAAGAAGCCGCTGATGCGTTAAGTGCCATTCCAGGAACAAGCGAGCATCAAACGGGACTTGCTATGGATATTAGTTCTAATTCGGCAAATTGCCAATTGGAGCCTGTATTCGGAGAAACACCTGAAGGAAAATGGGTAGCGGAGCATGCTCACGAATTTGGATTTATTATCCGTTATCCGAAAGATAAAACAAACGTTACAGAATATGCTTATGAGCCATGGCATCTTCGTTTTGTCGGCAATCCGCATGCTACATATTTATATACACATCACCTGACATTAGAAGAAGCAACGGAAGACAAAAAATAAGAGAGTTTTGTACTCTCTTATTTTTTTAATATAACCTTTGTTTCCATTCTACTGACCAAGGTACTCCTTTTCCGGTTTTTTTAGAAGCCTGTACCATCGCACCGCGTCCCACTAAGCAAATCTCTCCCGCCTCGTTCTTCACCATATAGTGTAAATCTAAAGACGAATTCCCGACATTTTCCGCTTTTACATACACTTTTAAGTTCTCGTCAAAGAACACCTGTTTCAAAAAATTACATTGTAAATCCGCTACTACAATCATCGTTTCTGATGATTCATGCACCCATTCTTGCATAAAACCGAGTTCTTTAAAAAATTCAATACGAGCTTCTTCAAAATAAGTAAATGCAACACCGTTATTCATATGTCCAAACATATCTGTCTCACAAAAACGAACCTTTATAGGAATATAAAATGAAAATGCACTCGCCCACTCTTCAAAGTTTTCAATATAATGAACCTTCTTCACAAACACCCATCTCCTTCTCATATACTCCCTTTAATATTATTTGATTTTTCGGAAATTTAAAACCAAAATGCACTGCTATGCAAAACAAAAAATAACCTGCACTCGTTTCATCTCTTTGTTTTACCAACGCCAGTGGTAGAAAAGGCCTTGACCGCATCTATTCATGGCTAGATGCTCTCGCCCACCCTAAGAGAAAAGGGGGGGTATGTTGTGTTTTCAACTTGTCTTTATATAACTACAAAAATTGCCTCTTCAAAACTGAAGAGGCAATTTAAATTAATAGTTATTGTCACTACCAAAGAAATCTTTAAAAGATTGAATCGTTGTATCACGGTTTAATGCAGCAATCGATGTCGTTAATGGAATTCCTTTTGGACAAGATTGTACACAGTTTTGTGAGTTACCGCAGTTTGCAAGTCCTCCATCACCCATGATCGCACGTAAACGATCCGCTTTATGCATTTCACCCGTTGGATGCGCATTGAATAAGCGTGCTTGTGAAAGCGGTGCTGGACCGATAAAGTCAGATTTGCTGTTTACGTTTGGACATGACTCTAAACATACACCGCAAGTCATACATTTTGATAATTCATATGCCCACTGACGCTTCTTCTCTGGCATTCTCGGCCCTGGACCTAAGTCATACGTACCATCAATCGGAATCCATGCTTTTACACGCTTTAACGCGTTAAACATACGACTACGATCCACTTGCAGGTCACGAATAACCGGGAATGTTTTCATCGGTTTTAAGCGAATTGGTTGTTCTAGTTTATCAATAAGCGCTGTACATGATTGACGTGGCTTTCCGTTGATTACCATCGAACATGCACCGCACACTTCTTCTAAACAGTTCATATCCCAAGCAATAGGTGTTGTCTTGTTTCCTTTCGTATCAACAGGATTACGACGAATTTCCATTAATGCCGAAATAATATTCATATTTGGGCGATATTGAATTTCAAACTCTTGATCATACTCCTGTGAGTTTGGGCCGTCTTGTCTTGTAATAATAAGGCGGATTGTTTTCTCAGACATGTTGCTTATCCCCCTTCTCTTCTCCTTTAGCAGCTACGTCGTGTTTTGAAGAATAATCGCGCTTACGTGGTTGGATTAGTGAAATATCAACGTCTTCGTAATGGAATGTTGGTGCCTGTCCTGCTCCCTCAAACTTCGCCATTGTTGTTTTTAAGAAGTTCTCATCATCACGATCTGGGAATTCTGGTTTATAATGTGCACCGCGACTTTCATTACGGTTATATGCACCAATTGTAATAACACGAGCTAATTCAAGCATATTTGCCAGTTGACGTGTAAACGAAGCACCTTGGTTACTCCATTTCGCTGTATCGTTAATGTTAATGCGTTTATAACGCTCCATTAACTCTACGATTTTCGCATCTGTATCTAATAATTTTTTATTCTCACGAACTACTGTTACGTTATCTGTCATCCATTCTCCAAGCTCTTTATGAAGAACATATGCATTTTCATTGCCATCTAACGTTAAAATATTGTTGAATTTTTCCGTTTCGATTAATTCATTTTGCTCATATACAGAAGATGAAACAGCATCTGATGATTTTGAAAGACCTTTCATATATTCAATTGCATTTGGTCCCGCTACCATACCGCCGTAAATCGCTGATAATAATGAGTTAGCACCTAGTCGGTTACCACCGTGCATAGAGTAATCACACTCACCTGCTGCAAATAATCCTGGAATATTTGTCATTTGCTTATAGTCCACCCATAGTCCACCCATTGAGTAGTGAACCGCTGGGAAGATTTTCATCGGTACTTTACGTGGATCGTCACCCATGAATTTTTCATAGATTTCAATGATACCACCAAGTTTAATATCAAGCTCTTTCGGATCTTTATGAGAAAGGTCAAGATATACCATGTTTTCGCCGTTAATACCAAGTTTTTGCTCAACGCACACATCGAAAATTTCACGCGTTGCAATATCACGAGGTACAAGGTTTCCGTATGCAGGATATTTCTCTTCAAGAAAATACCATGGTTTTCCGTCTTTATACGTCCAAACGCGGCCACCTTCACCACGTGCAGACTCACTCATAAGACGTAATTTATCATCGCCTGGAATTGCTGTTGGGTGAATTTGGATGAACTCACCGTTTGCATAATGTGCACCTTGTTGATATACAGCAGATGCTGCCGTACCTGTATTAATAATAGAGTTAGTAGATTTCCCAAAAATGATACCAGGGCCCCCTGTTGCCATAATTACGGCATCAGCTGGAAAACTTTTAATCTCCATAGATTGTAAATCTTGTGCTACGATTCCGCGGCATACGCCTTCGTCATCTACAATAGCACGCAAGAAATCCCAACCCTCATATTTCGTAACAAGACCTGCTACTTCATGACGGCGTACTTGCTCATCTAACGCATATAATAATTGCTGTCCTGTTGTTGCACCAGCGAATGCTGTGCGGTGATGCTGCGTTCCACCGAAGCGGCGGAAGTCTAGTAATCCTTCTTCCGTACGGTTAAACATAACACCCATGCGATCCATTAAGTGAATAATACCAGGTGCTGCATCGCACATCGCTTTTACAGGAGGTTGGTTCGCTAAGAAGTCCCCTCCATAAATTGTATCGTCAAAGTGGATCCACGGAGAATCCCCTTCACCTTTTGTATTTACAGCACCGTTAATGCCGCCTTGTGCGCATACAGAGTGAGAACGTTTCACTGGTACTAAAGAGAATAGTTCTACATTCACGCCTGCTTCCGCTGCTTTAATCGTTGCCATTAAGCCGGCTAATCCACCGCCAACTACGATAAGTTTCCCTTTCATGCTCTCCCACTCCTTACAAGTTTGCTAGATTCGGATTAATGAACGCAAATAACGCGCTCACTCCTACGTATGATAATGCTAAGAAAATTGCTAATGTTACATACGTAGAAATACGCTGTGAACGTGGTGATACTGTGATACCCCAGCTAATAAAGAATGTCCATAATCCATTTGCAAAGTGGAAAATAGCTGATACAACCCCAACTAAATAGAAGCCAAACATAAATGGATTGCTTAAAATATCTGCCATCATATCATAGTTTACCGTTTGTCCGAGCGCAGCTTGAATGCGAGTTTCCCAAATATGCCAAGATAGGAATATAAGTGTAATTACTCCAGTAAATCGTTGCAGAACGAACATCCAGTTGCGGAAATAGCTGTAAGATGTTGCATTGTTCTTTGCTGTAAATGCGATATATAAACCATATACAGCATGGTACAAAATCGGTAAGAAAATCACAAAGATTTCTAATGCGTACCGAAATGGAAGCACTTCCATGAAATGAGCAGCATTATTAAAAGCCTCTGCTCCTCTTGTTGCAAAATTGTTAATTACTAAATGTTGCGTCATAAAGACGCCAATTGGAATGACACCCAGTAACGAGTGCCACTTGCGAAATGTATACTCGCGGCCTTTCATGTCCCCATTACCCCCTCGAATGTTTGACTGTTGTTTGTCGCATTACTTTATAACAATAGCATTTTACCACTATTGTTATAAGAAAAACTGAAAAAATTATTCGCAATATTTCAGCATAATTTGATAACATGTTCATTTTACTCCTATTTTTGTCGAAGCGTCAAGAAAACGTATACATAATCAGCATATAATTTTTACATTCTTTTTTCATTCTCTACATCAGATTTTCCCCAAAGAAATAGCTGTGTTTATATATATAAAATGGTATATAATATTGGCAGTATAGAAAGTGGGGAATATTGTGAGTACAAAAAGAATTGAGAGCGAATCTTTACAAAATATTTCAATCAATGCGTTTGCCTATGAATTGCTTCGTGAAGAATTACTCCCTGATTTAATAGGGAAAGAACTAGATGCCATTTTATATTGGGCGGGCAGGAATTTAGCACGAAAATACCCGTTAGAAACAATTGATGAGATCATCCAATTTTTCACAACAGCTGGTTGGGGCGACTTAACAATCATTGAACATAAACGTCGTGAAATGCAATTTAAACTAACAGGTGCTCTTATTGAAGAACGTGAGCAACAAAAAAGACATTCTTCTTACCAATTAGAAGCTGGTTTTATCGCTGAGCAAATTCAAAAGCAACGCAGTGTGATTGCGGAATCTTACGAAGAACAGAAAAAGCGCTCTAGCTCTGTTACATTTCTTGTGCAATGGGATGTAAAAGATCCTGTCGAAGTATAATGCACATTCATTAGTCAACTAGACATGACGTCCAGTTGACTTTTTTTATTCCTTTGTAGGAAATGGAAGTTTTACTTTCTCTATAATATAAACAGTCACTTTCTATTATTTGTGACATTCTTGGATTACAAAAAAAAGAAGACATTGCCACTTACAATGTCTTCCCTGTTAAATACGTATGAATAGTTTCGGCTATTTTTTGCGGCATTCCAGCTTCTATAATGTCTGCAACAGACGCTTCTTTCATTTTCTTAAGAGAGCCAAAATGTTTTAAAAGTGTTTTCTTCCGTTTTTCTCCGACTCCTGGTATATCATCCAATGCCGATTGAATGACAGATTTCCCATGAATTTGACGATGAAATGTAATCGCAAAGCGGTGCACTTCATCTTGAATACGCTGTAATAAGTAAAATTCTTGGCTGTTACGCTCTAATAAAACAGGTTCCGGTGGTTCACCGATTATTAAATGTGACGTGCGATGTTTATCATCTTTCACGAGCCCTGCTGTTGGAATAGAAAGACCGAGTTCATTTTCCAACACATCACATACTGCAGCGAGATGACCTTTCCCACCATCAATTACAATTAAATCTGGAAGTGGTAAGCTTTCTTTTAAAACACGTGTATAACGACGGCGCACAACTTCACGCATCGATTCATAATCATCAGGTCCTTGCACCGTTTTAATTTTATATTTACGGTACTCTTTTTTGGCAGGTTTTCCATCGTTAAATACAATCATCGCGGAAACCGGATTTGTCCCTTGAATGTTAGAATTATCAAATGCTTCAATTCTATGAGGCGTTTCTATCCCTAGCTGTTCTCCTAATTTTTCGGCCGCCTTAATGGAGCGTTCTTCGTCGCGTTCAATTAAATAAAATTTTTCATGCAGTGCAATTGTAGCATTCTTACTCGCTAAGTCGACAAGTTCCTTTTTCTGGCCCCGTTTTGGCTGCGTTGCTTCTACGTCTAAAAACTTTCCAATCGATTCATGATCAATGCTGCTTGGTACAACAATTTCTTTCGGTTTAAAGTGATTATTTTGTTCATAAAATTGTCCGATAAACGTTAGAAATCCTTCTTCCGGATCATCATAAATCGGAAATATCGAAACATCCCGTTCAATCAACTTTCCTTTTCGAACGAAAAATACTTGCACGCACATCCAACCTTTATCAACCGCATAACCAAACACATCGCGGTCGACTAAGTCGCTCATAATCATCTTCTGCTTTTCCATTATTGCATCCATATGAGCAATTTGATCTCGCAATTCTTTCGCTCGTTCAAACTCTAGTTTTTCTGATGCTTCATACATTTTTGCTTCCAATTCCGAACGAATTTCTTTATGTCCACCATTTAAAAACTTAATAATTCCATCGACAATTTCTTTATTTTGTTTATCCGTTACTTCTTGTACACAAGGCGCTAAGCATTGTCCCATATGATAATACAAACAAACTTTATCTGGTATATTTGTACATTTCCGAAGCGGATACATGCGATCTAACAACTTTTTCGTTTCATGAGCTGACTGTGAATTTGGATATGGGCCAAAATATTTCCCTTTATCCTTTTTTACATTTCTCGTAATAAGCAAACGCGGCTCTTTTTCAGCTGTAATTTTAATAAATGGGTATGTTTTATCATCTTTTAATTGGATATTATACTTTGGGTCATATTTTTTAATTAAATTTAACTCTAAAATGAGAGCCTCCAAGTTCGAGGAGGTGACAATATATTCAAAGTCAACAATTTCTCCAACAAGACGGAGTGTCTTTCCATCATGTGAACCAGTAAAATATGAGCGCACACGATTTTTTAACACTTTCGCTTTTCCAACGTAAATAACTATACCCTGTTTGTCTTTCATTAAATAACAACCAGGCTGATCTGGTAAAATTGCTAATTTTTCTTTTAAATGATCGTGCACGCTACTTCCCCTTTCTTACTTCTTCCACTCGTATAAAATTATTTTATTATAAACAGGATCAAATAACGGGTTAGAACAAAAGACGGCAACTTCTTCTACCTGTCCTTTTATATCGATTCCTTGTTTTTGAAACCCTTCAATTAAATGATTCGTAACGTATATTGTATCATCCTTATGATATTTTTTATCTTGTAAAAAATAGTCATATGTGTAAAAACGTTTATGTTCATATGGTACATGCAAATATTCCATAACCCGTGTCTCTTCCCATGTATATACGATGAACGGCTGCTGTTTTTCTTGTAAATACGACGCCAACTGATACATTGCAGGTACAGCTTCTTTTTGTTCTTGCATAAGCGGTATACTAACAACAAGTTGAAACGTTGCAAATAACAGCAGTAAAATTCCGCCATGTCTTTTTAACCATGAAATAGCAAGTACGAAAAGTACTATCGCTACAATTGGATAAGAATGCCGCGGCTTATCGATATTTTGTCCAAGTAAATTCCAAAGAAAATATACACTGCCAAGTGCTATAAATAATTTCGGATAGCAACGTATGTTCTTCCATTGTAAAACAAAAAGAAGGAAAAAGAAAAGAAAGAAACCTACAAGAACGTACGAATGAACACCGATTCCTGCAAATACAATATTCTCGGAAAGCAAACGAAATAGACGTGATATAAGCGGTTCACTCGTTTCTGTAACCGCACCGCCCCATTCTGTAAAATGCCCTTCTACAAATCCGAACGAAATTTTCCATAATCCCGCCAAGCCGCCGATATTCCAAATAAGTGCTCCAATCCACACAATTTGCGAAAGAACAGCTGTGCAGCATATGATAATAAACCGCCATTTTTCTTCATGCCACTGCTGCCATACTAATACAATAAGCGCTATTCCAAACGGTGCATAGGATACACGTATTCCCATCAATACCGCGAAGAAAATGACCGGCCAAAATTGAGCTCGAAATTCATTCGTCCGAAATGCTCGATCTACACTCCACATATACCACCATAGCACTGCTAATGCTGCTCCTTCTGACATTGGCTGCGTTACTAAAATGGAAAAATAACCGCTCGTTTGCAGTGTAGCTACAACAATAAGGGCACTCGTTTTACTTACATAACGACGTGCAATCCAATACATTGGAAAAGCCGCAGTAAGTGCCATAACCGCATTAAAAATCCCTAACGATTGCACAGGGTTTTCTATAAAAAGATGCGTCATCATTCCCCCTAAAATAAAAAACGGATAACCCGGGAAATGAGGTTGCATCGCTAATATGTCATATTGCTTTAGCGCAAGCGAAAAGTCTACTTCATCCCACGTTGCAGCAAACGGACTTGCATAAAAAAATCGAATAACAATCGCACTCGAAAACAGAAGAATTGCCCATATACATAATACTCGTTTCATCTCATTTCCTTTCTGCAAAAAAAGTACAAGGAATATTCCTTGTACTTTTAGCTTACTGATTTATTTGCTTCGACTACTGTTCCCTTTTTTTTAACAGGCTTTTTAAAGACAATTAACATATAAAGGACAACAAAATAACCGATATATGCAAGGATTTCTTCAAGCGATGGCATCGAAGAATATCCTAAAAATGCTTTTAAGAAAATACCGATATCACCGGAAAGAAGCGGTGCAGTACCGTGATCACGCAAGTAATGATCATAATCAATCGGATGCTCTGGAAGTAGCCACGTAATATCGTATACGTGCGGCATCACACTGCCAAGTATTTTTAAATCTTGCATCATGGAAATACCTTGCACAAGAAGTCCCGCTGCAATAAAGACAATAAATACTCCCGTTACTTTAAAGAACACTTTTAGTGAAATACGCATCGTTCTTTTAAAGAATAAGTAGCTGACAAGAGCTGCAACAAGAACTCCTGTAATTGCTCCCCAGCCTTGCATTGCCGCTTCAATATTTCCACCTGTAATCGCAGCAAAGAAGAACACCGTTTCAACGCCTTCTCGCAGCACAACAAGGAAGGAGTGTGCGACCATTCCAATTACGTTTCCAGCCGTAATATATTTGCTCATTTTATTTTCCATGTTGGCTTTCATATTCTTACTATGTTCGGCCATCCAAAATACCATTTGCGTAAGCAAAATAGCGGAAATGAACATAATTGATATTTTTAAATACATCTCACTTCCCATTGCGGCAAAGCCCGTAAACACAACTTGGAAGACAAGAGCAACAAGATAACTTGCAACAACCGCAAGGCCTGCTCCTACCCAAACATATTTCACATACTGCTTATTATCCGTACGTTTTAAATATGTAGTAATAATTCCAACAATGAGCAATGCTTCTAATACTTCACGAAATGTAATGAGAAATGCCTGTAACTGCATCGCTCTTCCTCCTCATTCTTACTTACGTTTTCGTACTGCGTATACAATAACTCCAACAAGTATAAGTACAATCACCACAATTGGAGCCCAGTTTTTCCATTTACTTAAATCTGTCCATTCTGTTTTGCCTACGCTTTTTGAAGCTTCTTCTTTTCCGCTCGCATCAAAATGGCCAACTTTGAAATCTTTAATTTTAAATTCTTTTTGTAAACTTGTTAAAATAACATCTTTACTTTTCTTGAAAGCATCTTGATTTGCTTCCTTTTGTCCTACTCCAAACAATCCTGGATTCCCAAGAGACTCCAGCGCTTTATTAAACTCATCTTTTAATTTTGTATCTAACTCTTTATTATGCTGTGCAACAACTGGTGATACCGCTTCATATGTTGCAAATGCTTTTGCTAATAAACGTTTACTTGTATCATAATCTTTAAATTGTTCATCAACATTTGTTAAACGACGATTAATATTAAGAGCAAGAATTTTTTGCATATCAGCAATAAGATCTTCTTTATTTTTCTTATCAAAATCGTTCATAATTGCTTTCGTTGGTTCTTTACCCATGTGCTGATCAATTTCTTCTCGCACATTTTCATACGCTTTCTTAGCTTCTGTAAAGTTTGGCGGATTTTCATCTAATTTCGTGACCATTTGCTTATATGCCTCTGCAACCTTTTCTTCGTTCGGATTTCCGTACGAATAAGCAAATGCGGTTGAATTCACCGAGAATAGTAAGAAAATACCGACAAATAATGAAGTAATTATTTTTTTCATAAACGCTCCTCCTAAAAAAGATGATAATAATTATCACTTTCAATGTCAAGAAAAGAAATACTCACTATGAGCATTTCTTTTCTCCTACTAATACATGCGCTTCATAATCAACCCTAACTTTCTCTACGGGACGTCCCATCTCTTTCCAAATCGCGGGAAAAACGCGCGTCATATACTTACGAAACGAAATAAACGACTCCCCTGTTTCACGTACTTTATACGTAATCGGTACTTCTTGAACGCGAAATCCCTTTCGCACTAAGTTTAGTGTAATCACTTGTGCATAGTTATAATCATGCACAATTTCTCCGTGCTCCATCGCTTGCCGTGAAAAAGCACGCATTCCTGATTGACCATCACGAATCCATTTACGCAGTAATATACATTGCAACATCGTAAAACAATAGTTTCCAAGCCGTCTATGCAGTTTCATACCGCTAATGGTGCCGCGAAAACGCGACCCCATTGTATAATCTGCTTTCCCTTCCAATATGGGCTGCAATACATTTGGAATTTCATCTGCTGGATATTCATCATCCGCATCAATCATCACACTAATATCAGCTCCTAATCGATAGCTCTCCTTGAGGCCTGCTCGAACAGATGCACCTAAACCGCCATTTTTTGCAAACGAAACGATATGATCCGCTCCTGCTTCTTTTGCAACTTCTACCGTTCTGTCTGTTGAACCGTCATCAATGACAAGAACTTCTACTGTTATACTCGGATGAAAATAACGCGGTACTTTTCGAATAACATGCGCAATGGAGTCTTCTTCATTTAGGGCTGGTATAAACACAATTACTTTCATTTCTTTTCCTGCTCCTTTAACGCTTCCACTAACACAGGACCACGGCTATGTGATGGATACGGTACCCCTAATAAATAAGCAAGTGTTGGTGCCATAGAAACGAGACTTTTCTTCTCTTCTATTTTCACACCTTGTTTAATATGGGGACCGTACATAAAGAATGGCACAAAACGTTCTCCCTCATCTAAATGACCATGACCGCCAATTCCATCTGCCTGTCCATGATCAGCACAAATGATAAACGTCGTATTCTCTGCTTTTCCTGTTTTCTCTAAATGCTCAATAAAATGTTTCACATGCTGGTCTGCTTCATAAATTTTTTGTAAATACTCATCATATAATACGCCGCGGCTATGCCCCGTTTGATCTGTTGAAATGAGCTGTACAATAAAAAGATCTGGGTCTTGTTCATCCATGATTTGTTTCGCCTTCTCCATAATCTTCCCATCTACAACATCATTTTTCATAACAGCTGTAAATGTCTCAACATCGTCACCAAACGCATCAACTAAATGCGCAACAGCTAGCATTTTTCCTGTTTTATCTATTTTTCGAAGCGAATCAAAAATACTTTCTACATTCACACCATGCTTCCAAACCATGTTCGATTTAATGCCATGCTCAAACGAATATGTCCCTGTAAACATAGATGAGAAACATACAACAGTACGAGCTGGATACACCGTTTCCATGTTTAAAAACTCCGTCCCTTTTTTTCGAAGAGAATCTAAATACGGTGTATGCGCTGCTTCAAAACGATCTTTACGCATACCGTCAATCACAATGACAACTACTTTTTCATTCAGCGCTTCTTTATTTTCATGCACATTTTCCGTATAAGTTGGAATTGCTTTTGGCTGCCAGTCAAATAAATTACGATGTAAGATAATTGTATACAGGGCAAGAGCACCGTAAAACGTAAGAATTGTTTTCAAATCTACTGCACCTAACGTACCGCCTTCTTGGAAGAAAAGGTAATAATAATACCAAAGCGATAACAATAGTAAAAATTTTGGCATTTGCTCCTGAGCATTACCACTTGTAGAATCACTATTCTTTAACACGAGTTTCCAAAAGCGTGTAAAGTTTAGCCAAGACGTTCCAATACGCAAATGATAATATAACGTTCCCCAAAATAGGATTGTAAAGAAAAAATATAATCCTAATGCAAATAATAGTAACGGTATATGTACCGTTTTAAAGACGATTAAATAGGCAACGAACGGTAGCCATAAGTAATTCCGTAAAAACAACGGAAAATCAAACAAATAATATAAAACGAGCAGCGGAACAATGAATAAAAAACTACTAAAAAAAGCTGGGACAAAACCTGGTTGTCCAAACTGTGAAATAGAAAACAACAAAAATGTGCCGAATACAAAAATCGGTGTAAATGGTTTCCCTTCATTTAGTAGGTTCCAACAGCGCGCCGCTACTTTTTCAAATTTTGACGCTTTCTTTACTTCTTCCAACGATCGTCTTCTCCTTTCTGACTGAAAAATGAGCGTAATTCCATCGGATACAATAGTAATAGCATTACGCCCACACCATAAGAAAATATAAATTTAAAACCATGACTCATTAACGACCATTGATATGCATCAGATTGCTTAGCTCCTACTGCTTGCAATGCAAATATCATAACGGTCTCATACGTACCAATTCCGCCAGGTGTTAGTTGAAACACTTGGCCAGCAATGGTCACGCTATTTACCCAAACTGCTTGCAAAAATGATAAAGGCTTAGCGATCTCATAAATTACAAAGCCCTCGCAAATCCAGCTCAGCATAATAAGAAAGAGAATCATTCCACCTTGTAGAGTAAATAGTGACTCTTTCAGTTGCTTCCACTGCTTTTCTGCAAATTGAGGTACTTTCTTATATAAGAGAAATAACAGCACGCTTCCTATACAGACACACGCAAGAATAACAGGAACATTAAGCAAAATATTTCTCCATAATAGTAACATTCCCGTTGCTCCAAACAGACCGAGAATAAACAAATCTAGTATACGAAGTACAACGACAGATTGCGTCGCCTCTCCTAATGTTACTTTCTTCTCTTTTGTAATCACAGCAATGCGAACAGCATCTCCCACTTTTAGCGGAGAAACATGATTAATGAATAAACTGTACAACAGTCCATATAGCGCCTCTTTCATCGTAATACGATGATGGAGGTACAATTTCCACGCATATGCGCGAAATAAAAAAGCGATGCTATACATCATAACGAGAAGCATAATGGTATAAGGCTGTCTCCATAAATCCTGAAAATGTTTCCATAATGAGGATGCTTCAAACGACCGCCATGACAAAAGTAAAAAGATACATAGCAAGAAAACACCGAAAACATTAAACAATATTCGGATATTGTTTCGCCCAAGCAACGGTTCGCTCCAACCCTTCTGCAAAAGATACACGCGGCCTATATCCAAGTTGTTCTTGCGCTTTTGAAATATCTGCCCACGTTGATGTTACGTCCCCTTTTCTATGCGCTTCTTGCCTTACACGCATAAACGGGAAATGTGTTTCTAACTGCGTGAGTAATTCTGTCATTAAAATAGGCGCGTTAGATCCAAGGTTATATACATCACTATGATGTGATTGTAATGTAAGAGCAATTCCTTCTGTAATATCATCGATATACGTATAATCACGGCCTGTACCTGTTCCGTACACAACAATTTCTTCCTCGTTTAATAACTTTCGAATGAAGCTTGCAACTGCCATATCCGGACGTCCCCACGGTCCATATACAGTAAAGAATCGTAAAATATTCATTTGAAATCCGTACATATATTGATACGCATGACAAAGAGATTCTGCACCGTACTTGGATGCAGCATACGGTGAAAGAACACTACCGTTTGCCATTTCCTCTCGTAAAGGCACTCCTGTCTGCTCCCCATATACAGAAGAAGACGATGCAAAAATAACATGCTTCACATTTTCTTCTCCGGCACAAGTTAATACGTTACTTGTCCCTTTTATATTAATATCAACGTAAGCCCCTGGTATTTCAAGCGATGGTCTTACGCCTGGAAAGCCCGCTAAATGAATCACCGCATCGACTTTTTCTTGCTGCATAACAGCTTTCACATCATCTTTTTGCAAAATATCACACTCATAAAATGGAATCTTTCCAGCTTTCTGTACTTGTTCTAATTGAAAAAGCTTTCTAGACTTTGCATAGTAAGAATGAAAATTATCAAGAAGCACAACTTGCTTACCTTGCCCTAATAATTTCAACGCAAGGTGACTTCCGATAAACCCCGCTCCTCCAGTAATTAATACTTTCATTTTGTTCACCACCTTCTACAACCCTATGCAAAAGAAGAAACCTTGTCAAGACAAGGTTTCTTCAAAAGAATATAGACGTTTCGATCTTATCCCGCATTAACGGACAGTAAGCCCCCCCCACCTCAAGATTCAGAGAAAAGCGAAGAAGATAGGTGGGGGATAACTGTCCGTAAAAGCCTGATTGGTGAAGGCTTTCCATCAGTGGGGGATGAAGCCCCCCACTGATGGAAGTTTCACTTTATTTCGCTGTTTCCACAACTTTATTTAATGTGGATTCAATTTGCGGCAATAACTTGTCTGCATCTTCTTTCTTCTTCGCTTTTACTGCGTCTAAATAAGATTGTGCTGTTTTTGTTAACTCTGCTGTTTGCTGCTCGCCAAGTACTGTTTTTAAATCATTTTCAATCATGTTAATGAATAAAGCACCTTCTAATGCTGTAACAGGACCTTTATCTTTTCCAAAGTTTTCTTGGCTCTCTTTATATTCACCTAATGCAACTTTTGCAAATCCACGTACGAACGCTTTATTTACCGCTTTTGCATCAACTGTTTTCACATCTGTTTTTAAATCAAATTGTTTTAAAATAAAGTCTGCTTCTTCAGGA
This sequence comes from Bacillus sp. JJ864, assembly GCF_036963045.1. Classification (NCBI taxonomy): domain Bacteria; kingdom Bacillati; phylum Bacillota; class Bacilli; order Caryophanales; family Bacillaceae; genus Bacillus; species Bacillus sp. JJ864. The sequence continues at coordinate 43,579 of NZ_JBALLY010000012.1, forward strand.
GCTGCTTTTTTCACATATGGATAGACAGCTTGATAAAATGCCCATCCCTCAGCTTGCTCAACTTTTGCATTTTTCTCATCTTTCTTTGCTTCTTCTACCATTTTTGTAGCATAACCGTGCGGCTCAGCGCCCGTTGCCAAGTAGAATGTTTTCATTAACGTTTTATCTACAACTTGCTTGCCAAGAGAAAACGCAAGTTTGTCGTCTTTATCAATTGCTGCGTTCATTTCATCAAAGCCGCCTTTAATTGTAGAAGCCATTTGTGTACCGTATGCCGTATCACGCTTTCCAACTGTACCTTCTACACCTTTATAAAACGCAAGTGCTTCTTCCATTTCTTTTTTCACTTCATCTTTTTTGCCCCATTTTGTATCAACCTCTTTGAAATCATGGCGCATAGATTGGAAGAATTCTTTTTGCATTAATTTATCAAATAGTTGTTTTACAACCATTGGTTCCATTTCTTTCTTTTTCCCTGCTTCTAATGCAGCTGTAATTGTTTGATCAATTTGCTCGCTAAATTCTCCATCACGTTGTTGAACAAGAGGTTGTAATTTTTCTTTATATAACTTTGTTACTTTATCAAAGTCAACCTCTTTGCCGTCTTTTGCTTTTTCAAGCTCCGCTACTCCATCTTTGTAAGCTTGTACAAAATCTGCTTCTTGTTGTTTTGTTTCTTCCTTTTTAGCAGTTTGTTCTGTCTTTTTCTCTTGTGCTTCAGACTTTTTCGTTTCCTCTTTCGCACAACCTGCAAAAAGTAAAGATGCTACTGCTGCTGCAGATAATACTTTTAACTTTAACGTCATGGATTACGTCCCCCTAGAACTCATTGATAGTGATTTTCATTATTGATAGCTTGATTATAAAAGCAGAGATAACAAGTGTCAACAATATTTTTGTATCCGTTGTCATATTTACACAAGGTAATTTTAACCAATATAAAAAGCCCGGCATCATCTGCTGGGCTTTCGGAATTAGAAGTGTTTAGATACTAATTCAGCTAACGCTTCTTTCGGTTTGTAACCTAATGCTTGATCAACCACTTGACCATCTTTTAATACGAAAAGAGCTGGGATGCTCATTACTTCGAATTTACGAGCTGTTTCTTGATTTTCATCCACATCTACTTTTACTACTTTTACTTTATCGCCTAACTCTGCATCAATTTCTTCTAATACAGGAGCAATCATTTTACAAGGGCCGCACCAAGGTGCCCAAAAATCTACTAATACAACACCTTCGCTTGCTTCAGCTGCGAAAGTTTGGTCAGTTGCGTTTACAATTGCCATGTTATTTCCTCCTTTATGAACTTTCTAACCAAAGTATATCATCATCTTATATACGTGGCGAATAATATGTATCGTTAAGTATTTTAACAAATAACTCAACCTTTATACTAGCTAAAATTCTTTCGAGCGAAAAAGCGAGAAGCAGGGGACCTCTCGCTTTTCATTATTTATATAGGGGTAATTACTTACTAGGAACTCATTATACGCAACTTAAGAATGTACTTTTAACTTTTTAAATTCTTCTGTTAGAAGCGGCAATACTTCAAATAAGTCACCAACGATGCCATAGTCAGCTACTTTAAAAATATTCGCTTCTGGATCTTTGTTAATTGCTACAATAATCTTTGAGTTAGACATACCAGCTAAATGTTGAATCGCACCAGAAATACCACATGCAATATATAAATCTGGCGTTACAACTTTACCTGTTTGCCCAATTTGCAGTGAATAGTCGCAGTACTCTGCATCACAAGCTCCGCGGGACGCACCAACTGCTCCGCCAAGCACATCTGCTAGTTCTTTTAACGGTTTAAAACCATCTTCACTTTTCACGCCGCGTCCGCCCGCAATAATTACTTTTGCTTCAGAAAGATCGACGCCTTCTGCTGTTTTACGAACAACATCTTTAATGGCTGTACGTAAATCTTTTACATCGACTGTCATAGAAGAAACATCGCCTGTACGTGCTTCATCTTTTTCAAGCGGTGCAATGTTATTTGAACGAATTGTCGCAAATAAGACACCATCTGTTACAATCTTCTTCTCAAATGCTTTACCAGAATAAATTGGACGTGTGAACACAACATTACCACCAGCTACTTCTAACGCTGTCACGTCAGAAACAAGACCTGCCTCTAATTTCGCTGCAAGTTTTGGTGATAAATCTTTTCCTAATGCTGTATGTCCAAACACAATTCCTTCTGGTTTTTCTTCTTCATACACTGCTAGAAATGCTTGCGCATATCCATCAGATGTATACGAAGCTAATTTATCGCTTTCAACTGTCACAACGCGATCTGCACCGTAAGAAATGAGTTCTTGTGCGAATGAAGCGACGCTTTCACCTAGTAAAAGACCGACAACTTCTCCGCCTTCTGCAATTGTTTTTGCGGCTGCTACTGCCTCAAATGAAACGTTACGTAAAGAACCGTCACGAACTTCTCCCATTACTAATACTTTACGAGCCATATGTTTTCCCTCCTGGATATCCTAGTATTTTTTAAACTACTTTCGCTTCTGTATGCAATAGCGATACAAGTTCTTTTACTTGATCTTGCAGTTCGCCTTGTAACACTTTTCCAGCATCTTTCTTAGGAGGTAAATAGATTTCAATTGTTTTTGTTTTCGCTTCTACATCATCTTCATCTAAATCTAAATCATCTAATTCTAACGTTTCTAGCGGCTTTTTCTTCGCTTTCATAATACCTGGAAGCGATGGATAACGCGGTTCATTTAAACCTTGCTGCGCTGTTGCTAAAAGAGGTAACGATGTTTCAATGACTTCTGTATCCCCTTCTACATCACGCTCGATTTTTACGTTTGTACCATCAATTTCAAGCTTTGTAATTGTTGTTACATATGGGATATTCAGCGCTTCCGCTACACGTGGTCCAACTTGTCCAGATGCACCGTCAATCGCTACGTTACCAGCTAAAATTAAGTCAACATCTTTCTCTTTTAAGTACTCAGCAAGCACTTTTGCTGTTGTATATTGATCACTATTTTCAACGTCATCTTCAATATTGATCAATACTGCTTTATCACAGCCCATCGCAAGTGCCGTACGAAGTTCTTTTTCACTATCTTCACCGCCAACAGTAACGACTGTCACTTCACCGCCTTGTGCATCTCTTACTTGAATTGCTTCTTCAATCGCATATTCATCGTAAGGGTTGATGATGAATTCCGCTTCGTCATCGTAAATTGCACCGTTTTTAATTGCGATTTTTTCTTCTGTATCAAAAGTTCGTTTCATGAGTACGTAGATGTTCATTCTATTTACCCCCTTGTTTTTTTAAAAGGAAAATTTGGTTAATTCTAATATTCTGTTAATTTATATTAAAAAAACAGAGAACTACCTGCCGCTAAAAGAAGGCTTTCGTTTTTCTAAGAACGCTGCTATTCCTTCTCTTCCATCTGCGCTAGTGAACACTTCACCAAATAACTGCGCTTCATGTTGGACTCCTTCATAATAATGAGAAGACTTCATTGTTTGCAAGAGCTCCAATACAGCGCGGACAGATGCTGCGCTTTTTCCAGCAATCTTTTTCGCTACTTTCAGCGCCTCTTCTAACAATACTTCTTCAGGGAATGCTCGGTTTGCAAGCCCAATCTCAGCTGCTTCCACACCTGAAATCGGATCGCTTGTTAACATCATTTCACAAGCTTTCGCTTTCCCAACATAACGCGGTAAGCGCTGCGTCCCCGCAAATCCTGGAATCAATCCTAACGTTAGCTCCGGCAAACCGATTTTTGCAGTCTCACTTACAAAGCGCATATGGCAAGACATCGCAAGTTCTAATCCCCCGCCAAGCGCTGCGCCGTGAATTGTCGCAATAATTGGCTTTGAGAATTTTTCAACACGTTCAAAGATCACTTGTCCATGTTGTGATAATTTCGCTGCCTCCTTTGCTTCTTCAACAGAAGTGAACTCTTTAATATCCGCTCCCGCTGAGAAAAAACGGCCTTCCCCATGAACAAGTACAACGCGCACATTCTCATCCGTTTCTACTGCATCAAGTAGTTCACCAACTTCACTAATAACTTGTGAAGACATCGCATTTGCTGGCGGATGATTAATCTTTACAATTGCTATGTAATCCTCCACCGTTACAGATAGGAAATTCAAATGTACTCCCTCCCCATTAATTGCGGTAACCACAAGCTGCTACTAATAGCTCATGCACCGTTTTCGAAATTGCGACCAAATCATATTTATGATCGCTCATTACCCAGTTGGTGACAACTTCATCTACTGTTCCGAAAATCATTTGTCTTGCCACGCGGACATTTAAATCCGTACGAAATTCTCCTTGTCGTATGCCAGTTTCTAAAATTTCATCAATGACTTGCAAGTATCCTTTCAGCACTTCATTAATTTTGAGGCGTAAGTCTTGGTTGGATTGACGAAGTTCTAGTTGCGTAACGATAGCAAGAGGGTCATTTTGCGAAAGTAAAGAGAAGTGTGTTTCTACCAACATAAATAACTTCTCTACAGCGCTTCCAATTCCTGCTGTTTTTTGCCGAATTGTTTCGATAAATTCTCCCATCTTCTCCTGGAATAAAGATATCAATATATCTTCTTTATTTTTGAAATATAAATATATCGTTCCATCGGCAACACCAGCTTGTTTTGCTATTTTGGAAACTTGGGCTTGGTGGTATCCATTTTCTGCGATGACAATCACCGCTGCATCAATAATTTGGTTATATTTAGGTCGATTCTTTTTCACAGTACTATCCCCTTCAAGAAGATGACTGAATGATGATTCATTCACATTTTAATAATACTGACTATTTCAAATATTGTCAATGCTATTCACTCAAAAAAAGAAAGGGCATTAGCCCGTTTGCTCATCATCTTGCTTTTGCAATTCCTCCTCAACTAGCACACGACGCAAAATCTTCCCAACAGTCGTTTTCGGTAATTCTTTTCGAAACTCATATACTTTCGGCACCTTATACGCTGCTAAATATTTGCGAGCAAACGCATTTAATTCTTCTTCTGAACATATTACACTATCTTTCACAACAACGAACGCTTTTACCGTTTCACCGCGATACGGGTCAGGCACACCAAGAACAACAACTTCTTGCACCTTTTCATGTTCATATAATACTTCTTCTACTTCACGCGGATATACGTTAAACCCACTTGCCACTATCATATCTTTCTTCCGATCTTTCACATAAAAAAAGCCGTCTTCATCCATATAGCCAACATCACCCGTATACAGCCACCCATCTTTCAGCACCGCTGCTGTTTCCTCCGGCTTATTCCAGTAGCCTTTCATCACTTGCGGGCCTTTCACAGCAATTTCGCCAACCTCACCTACCGAGAGCGGTTCACCTGTTTCTAGTGAAAGAATACGCGCATCTGTACTTGGCCACGGCACACCAATACTTCCGGGCACTCGCTTTGTCCATAAAAAGTTACCATGTGTAACTGGAGACGATTCTGTTAAACCATATCCTTCTACAAGCTTGCCACCTGTTACACGTTCAAACTGTTCTTGCACTTCAACCGGAAGAGCAGCTGATCCGCTAATACATGCGCTAATAGAAGAAACATCATATTTATGAAGTTCAGGATAGTTTAATAGCGCAATATAAATCGTCGGAGCTCCAGGAAATAACGTAACGCGATGTTTTTTAATTGCTTCTAATATCATTTTAATATCGAATTTCGGAATGAGGACCATTTTATACGCTTCCATAATTGACAGATTCATAACAGCGGTCATCCCGTATACATGAAAAAACGGCAATACTCCGAGAAGAACCTCTTCACCTGCCCGGCAATTATAAAGCCAATGAATTCCCATCCTTGTATTGGACACAAGATTTTTATGAGTAAGCATAACGCCCTTTGGAAACCCTGTCGTCCCGCCTGTATATTGCAGGAGAGCTAAGTCTTCTTCCGGATCACACGGTACATCTACCGCTGTATCCTCTGCACGTTCAATAGACTTCCAAACGTGAATATTATTACTTTCTTTTACATGAACAACGAGTTTTGTTTGTTTCTTTTGTATAAATGGATACAATACATTTTTCGGAAATGGTAAATAATCGGCAATGCGTGTCACAATGACATGCTCAATATTCGTTGCGGACTGAACATTGCTGACTTTCGGAAATACGATATCGAGACAAAGAATAACTTTCGCACCTGAATCATGAAGTTGGTATTCAAGCTCTCTTTCTGTATAAAGCGGATTCGTTTGCACGACAACACCGCCAGCTAATAGTGTTCCGTAATAACCGATAACACTTTGCGGACAGTTTGGCAGCATAATCGCAACTCGGTCTCCTTTCTCTAGCCCAAGCTTGCGAAGATAATTGGCAAATTGCCTAACTTTACGATCTAGCTCTGTGAACGTAATATCTTTCCCCAGAAAATGAAGCGCTTTCTTTTTTGGGTATTGTGAAGCAGCTTCCTGCAAATACACATGAAGAGGCTTCATATCAAAGGAAATCGTGTGCGGAATTTCCTTTGGATAATTTTGCAGCCATGGTTTTTCCAATTCGAACTCCCCCTTCTCTACATTATAAAAGCGTAATTCCTCCGCTTTAACGGCACGCCCGTTCTAAAATAAATGAATGTGTATTCATGTTGCTTATTTTCATTATAGTATAGGGATTGCCCTGTTACAATCATAATATTCAGACTATTGCAATCCTATTACCACCCTACAAATATTCTCCAGCACACAAGTGTAATTACTCCCGTTAATAACGAAAATACAACTTGTCTTTTCCATACGCCTACACCAAATGCTACAATCCCTGCAACTATATACTCAGGACTCCACAATCCTCCCTTTTCATGAAACAGAACAAGCGGAATTGTTAATGAAGCAAGAATACCAAAAATGAGTCCATCGACAACACTTGCAGAGGCAATCGGTAAAATTTGCTTCATTCCTTTTAAAAACTCCTGCCGCTTATCATGTACTTCGATTTTTTCTTTCTCTATCCCATCTTATCTCCCCATTCCTGATCGTTACATAGAAAAAAGATGTGTGTCATGAACCACACATCTCCCCATCATTATAATTTCAAGACGGTTATGTTATTTCCTTTTAAAAATATTATATTTTATGAATTTAAAGTGCCATTTCTACTTTAACTTACTTTAAATTAAACATTTATTTTCGTAATTTGTTCACTTTAAAACAATATGCAATATACGGCATTCCAGGGAAAACTAAAATCACCAATGAGACAAACCCTAAAAAACTAGCTATATTTCCAACAATTTCAGGTATCCAATTGTAGGAACTCAAAATACTAAGTAAACAGAGTATAACAGTAGTAATCAGAAGTGGTAACGCAACTTTTCCCATCAGCTTCTTTTCTCGCTCGTATTTTTCAATAATAGTCGTTTTGTCCGAATAAATTGGTTTTGTTCCGACAGGTGCACAAAATATGTGAATTGCATTTGCAGATGAACAAACATGAGACCATCCCGCTTCCTCAAAATACATAAAGTATTCTTCATCTGCACCATTTTGATAATCGAGTGAATATTGTATGTTTTTAGGTTCATCTTTTCTTAACTTATAGCCAAGCGGAGCAAATCCTTCTAAGATCCATCCTTTTTTTGCATATTCACCAAGCTTTTTCATTTCTTTTTCTTCGCCAAACGCTACTCCGCCACTAGAAATGTATTTTGTTTTCTTCATGTTTATATGCCTCCTTTTTGTTTCAATATTTCTTCCGCATGCTTGACCATTTCTCGTCTGCGCTGGACTTCTTTCTTTAGAAGTTCAATCCCCTCTTCTGTTGCTATATATGTCTTTTTTTTATCTTCATCATCAAGTAATTTAATTAATCCAGCTGATAATAGTTTTTTAATTGTCGTATACATCGAGGCAGGTCCAATAGAAAAACGATTATTTGTCATCGTTTCAATTGTTTTCATAATCAAATATCCATGTTTTGCATCAACTAAAGACAATAAAATGTAGTAAGAAGTATCTGTAAGCTCTCCCGTCTCTAATGAATCATTTCTTGCCATTTTATTTATCCCTCCTCACGTATATCATTAAACGATATATCATTAAATAGAATATATCATTTAATGATATATTCGTCAACTTTACATTTAATAAAAAAAGATTGATTAAAATCGAGCATGATTGGCTGATTTTGATCAATCTTTTTACTAAATTTTAAATATATATAAAGAAACCTGCATTGCCATCAAGTTAGGTTTTTAACAC